>DASWHX010000087.1:0-2331 GCA_036397995.1 Cyclobacteriaceae bacterium | reverse complement strand
GCCCACGCCGGAGAAGACTGGTGGTGATTATGCACAATTTGTGGATACCATTGATTATACAATACGGTTGTGGCTGCTTTTGTCTCAGGCATGTTGCTCATAAACCAATCCCGGTTATTATCATGACCCACATATTCCTGGTAAAGCACCGGTGGATTGGTAGTTTCAAAAGGAGTTCCCAGGTTACTCTTGTACCAGGAATCAACCAAATCAAGACCATCAGGATTTATTACCGGAACAATCATGGTTACTACTTCATTCCGAATGCGTTTCATTTCATCGGTTTCCTCAGAGGCAATTCTAAACATTAATTCGGGGGTCATTTGCGCATGGGCTTTTTCTGTTGCGTGCATGCCGCCATCAAACCAGATTATGGCCTTACCCTCTTTGGAGAGCCTGGTAGCTTCCGATTCATCAATCCTGGCTCTGGCAAGCTTCTCGCTTATCTCGCGCCATTTATCCAATGACTTCATGTTTTCTTCACTCGAAATAAATAGCAATTTAATTGGACGACCATGCACAGATTTACCAATTTCAATCATTTGCACGCGGTCAGTTGATGCCGCAAGCTTTTCATAATAGGCAAGCATTTGATCATATCCGGCCATTTTATAATCGGCCCCAGGCTCAAATCCAAAAGTTTCGGATGGTCTTGGAATTTGGGCTGTACCCGCAAAGGCAAATACAAAAATAAATAGGGCGAGCAGGGTTCTAATTCTCAGGTTCATAACTGCAGGTTTTTTGTTAAAGGTCAATATTACCGAATCCACAGGATAAGGCCAATAGCATTTACTCAAATGGAAATTTTGAGTTTTAAT
Source organism: Cyclobacteriaceae bacterium (assembly GCA_036397995.1). GTDB lineage: Bacteria > Bacteroidota > Bacteroidia > Cytophagales > Cyclobacteriaceae > DASWHX01. Next base: position 1,513 of record DASWHX010000087.1, on the reverse strand, counting down.
TTAAGCAGGGTTATCTATTATATTGATAATGAATAAAATATAATGAATTAATAATCTTTAAGTTCAGTAGCAAACGAGATATGTAAATGCTTTAATTCAGTTTATCAGATTTCAAACCCAACAAATAAAAAACTCCACAAAGGGAGAGGCGATTATGAACAATTAAAACTCTATCCAATACTTTAATTCTATATCAAGGTTTTGAAAGTAGTACCATTGTTTCGCGTTCATGGCCGGCGGACATCCAAACAAATTTGGAGTATATCTAAAAAGTATATACCTTTGGCAAAAGGTATAGCTATGAAAAATTTATCATTAAAACTTGAGGACGACATTTTCCAGGAGACTGAGAAAATTGTGACAAAGGTCAAAAAGAGTCGGAATAGATATATAAACGAAGCCATCCAATTTTACAACCGCCTTCATAAACGGAAACTTCTTTCAAAGCAGCTAAGTAAGGAATCAAAAATCGTTTCTAAGGATTCATTGGAAATCTTGGCTGAGTTTGAAAAACTGAACGGATGAAGGTTAAACAATTTGAAATCTGGATTGCAGACCTAAATCCAGTAATGGGGACAGAAGCCGGGAAAATCAGACCTGTAATTGTTGTTCAGACCGATTTATTAAATAAGGAGCATCCATCGACTATTGTCTGTCCGATAACGACAAACGTAAAGCCGGACTCCGAGATACTGAGAGTTCATTTGAAAAAATCAAAGTTCAGACTTAAAGAAGATTGTGACATAATGATTGACCAAGTCAGGGCAATTGACAACAAACGACTTGTAAAAAAAGTTGGAGTTGTGGACAGCGACACGGCTGACAAGATTAGAGAGAATTTAAAGATTGTTTTGGACCTGGGCTAACAGCTATTTGCAATTGCTGGGGAAAGTGTAAGCCGAAAATTTTTATCTTCGCTATAACGTTTGGTTACGGTGGACAATATAGTTTCAAAAGCCAGCCACTGCAAATAGCCAGGTGTTATAAGGGTAAGGCTAATTCTTTAGACATGCGCATCGCTGACTGCTCAGGTGATACGCTGCCGGCAATAAATCCGGAATGGTCAAAGTTGGCCGGAATGTTAGTATTTCATAGGTGAATCTCCAAACATGGATAAGAATTCAGACTTTTGGTTCAGCAATTATTAAATTTGAAATTGTGATGGTAAATATCAGGTTTTCCTTTATTTCACTCCCAGTAATAGTACTATTACTATGGAGTTGCTCTGATGATAATCCCTCGGTAAGTATTCCTGTTAACCTTTCCAATGAATGGATTACAGGAAACCTGGAAGAAGCAAACATTGGTAATCTGGATGATGCCATCATGGCTGCTGAAGAAATCCCCAGATTTACAAGTCTTCTGATGGTTAGGGATGGTAAGCTGGTTTTGGAAGAATACTTTCATGGATTTCATGCTGATAGCATACATGATGTCCGCTCTGTCACAAAAAGTATTGTTTCGACATTAACAGGGATTGCCCTGGATGTTGGTTTCATTTCCAGCATTGATG
>DASWHX010000086.1:0-10479 GCA_036397995.1 Cyclobacteriaceae bacterium | reverse complement strand
CTACAGGACATCGAAATGCAAAACTAGCTTTAGCAGGTGTTGTGATGTCAAAGTGAAACTCAATTGCAACTAAGGCTGGGTTTTGGTTTGTTTTCCACCAAGCCCGGCTCGAAAACCAAGGAAAAATAAGCATGTAGAAAGCTGCAGGTTTCCTTATCTGGACGAGGGTTCGAATCCCTCCGGCTCCACTTCGCCCGCCATAGTCCCATAGGGGCTTTGACGCGGACTTATTTACGCGTTTATAAATGGAATTTTCATTGCTCAATCTCAAAACTTGCCAAACCTCAATATGGAATACTTTTTGCAATTAATCAGGAAACGGAGGTGATATGAGACGATTCTTAATAGTGATAATAGTTTTTATCCCATTTGTGGCATTTCCTCAGGAAATCAGGTCGGATAAAAAACTAACCAGGCAAGAAAAAAAGGAGCAAAGACTGCAAGAGCAAGAGGCAGTTGAGGCCAAAATAAAGGAAATGGTTACCAATTCCGAATGGGTACTGGAAGTTACGGCGTTATTGGATGAAAGGAACAATCACGGTTTTCTCAATACTCCGAATAACTTTGTTGCAGTTAAACAAAAAGACGGCGTCGTTCAACTAATGCTGCCTGGTATGAGAGGATGGAATGGCATAGGTGGTATGACCCTAAGAGGAAAGGTAGAGAATTATGAAGTGAAAACTTCCGGTAAAGAGATCTATGCCACCGGAACTATTTTTACTAATCAGGGCGCGTTTACTTTCAGGTTATACCCCACAATTCATAAGACGAAAATGGTGCTATCAGGCTCATTCAATGATACGCTGACTTTGATTGGAAATCTGATCTCACCTGGTGAAACTGTCCTCTTTGAGGGGATCAATGTGTATTAAGGAGTATCTAAAATAAGCGAAGCTGAGTTTCACCATTTACATCAGTATCTCCCTGGATTTATTCATCATTTGTACCCCATGAACAAGACTTGATCCACTCCGGATTGCCGCGGCAACGTGAACCGCCTCCATCATCTGTTTTTCATCCGCACCATTTTCCAGACTGGCGGTAGTGTACGCATCAATACAATAAGGACACTGCACCGTATGGCTGACTGCCAGTGCAATTAACGCTTTCTCCCTGGCTGTTAAGGCGCCTGGTTCGAAAACCGAGTTATAATAATCAAAGAATTTTTTCCCCAACTCTTCTTGCCATTGGGTTATCTGACCAAATTTTCCCAAATCTTCCGGTTTGTAGTAAGGCTTATCCATTGTCGTTATTTTAAGTGTTATGGAATTCAATTTATTAATTCCTGAGGTTCTAATTCTATAAATATCCGGTTTTTAGTTATGTTGGGGTTAAATGTTCGAATGTTGAAAAGACAGAAATTTGGGTGGATAATTTTTATTTTGATATGCAGCAACTTAACGCCTGCACAAGATATTGAATTTCAATTGGATGAGGAAGGTAATGCCTTTTATGAAGACAGCGTCGAAGTTTTGAATCAGAATCTGGACAGTGCTATCTTTAGAATCTCGACCTGGGCTTCCGGTCAGGTTACGAATGAACAGGACACTTTAATCTTTACTCAGAGTTCTTCATCCGGTATCCTTCTCAAAAAAATTCTCCGGATATCTTTAATTGAAGAGGTCGATAGCAATTATTCATTTGGCCTGACATTATCTGTCAATCTAAATTCCAGTGTACTCAGATACAAGGTCTATGATATTTATCACATTTCATTGAAAACACAACAGCGTTGTCAAAACTTGGGAAAGGCTCATGGACTTTGCGAGTTTGAAGGTGATGATGTGGGATGGAGCAAGGTACGTATTGAAATGGACCGGGAAGTTCGATCCATATTAACGAATATTGAAGCTTTTATGTCAGCGAAATAATTATTTAGTTCTTTGGGCCGCTACTTCTTCCGCTTTAATTTCATTTGCTTTATTTCCCCAACTATTTCTTGAATAATTCAGAACATCAGCTATTTCCTGGTCAGTTAATTTGACAGGCTCCATTTGACCAAAGTAGATTTGCCCGTTGACTGAAATTTCACCTGACAGACCATTTATAATTGCAGAGATACTTTTGTCCAGGTGTTCAAGCAGAAAATCGGATTTAGCCAGGGGAGGAAATACTCCAGGAATACCTTCGCCATTTTCCATATGACAGGTAATGCAGTCTTTTTTGTAAATGATTTCACCCCTCTTAATACTCTCTTCAAAAGATGATTCCTGGACCACAAAAATTGAATTAATAAATAAGATGCCAGATGCCACAAATGAAATAACCAGGAATTTCTTCTTATCGATTACCATGCAGTTAAAATCTGACTGAGTGAGCAGAACTATTTATACTCTAACTCCGCGGTTATTACCACTGCCGAACCATTGGTTGCCTTTCCCTGAAAATTTATTTCTGAATCACCAAAGTTCACTTCTCCACCTTTAACGAGTCTGGGACCTAATAATTTCCTTAATCGAACCGGAAAGGCTTCTGAAGATGAGTTCATTTGACTAACTATATTTTGGATAGGCAGTTCTTCCCGGGAATAAATAATTCCGACATAATCCCTGCCGGAGGCTTCTGTGACTTCGATAACATCTTCTTCGGATGGCAAAGGGACATTATTTGATTTGTAAGGCAGAACGGGACTGATTCCTTCCATCGGGAAAATCTGAAATACATTTCCAGAAATATCGGTACCGAGCGCATAAACGAAAGCTGTGGCATTATTACTGATGATTATTCTGAATACAGTGCCGAGGCCATAATTTTTGGAAATTTTATAATCCCCTTCATTATTTATCAATGAAACGGGCATCATGCTTTTATCAGGAAGCTGAAATGAAAGCGCACCGCCCAAATCCGCATTGGTTTTTTCGGGAACATCATAAATCTCAAAAGCATACCGGGAAAATTCATTAAAATAATTGTATGGTATCCAAATGAAACCTTCATTTCCCCAGGAACTGCTCCAACTATTCATAACTTCGAAAGCTCCGCCATATTTATTATCATCATAGCCCACAACACAAAGGGCAAGCCCTGGAAATTTGGAATCAAATTTCTCCCTGGGTTGCCAGAATTCTTTAGCCGTGTTGAATGAAGGGGACACATACATTCCTACTACGACGGGGTATCCTTCCGCTATTGCTTTTTTTACAGCAGATGTTTTAAAATCGGAAGCAGCATTTATATCATAAAGTCTATTAAATCCGGTTACGGATTGCTTTTGAGGAACTTGAGAATTGTCAATGTCATTGGGACAAAACTCAAGAAATTCTACAAATTTTGGAGCTCCTTCATTCTTAAGCGAATTCAGTGCCTTATCCAGACTAATGGGTGCAGAACAATCAATATCATTTTCCGGCTTCACCTTATAATAAGAATAAATTGGTGAAAAAGCATTTTGCTGAATCTTATGCTTATCTGTCCAATTATTTTGTTTGGCTTTCAGAATAGTCATAGCGCCATAAGAGACCGCCCACCCCACACTGGTATTCAGTTGAAGTTGATTACCTGCCGGCGGACAATATTGTTTCAGAGAAGCTGCCGACGGTACTGCCTGGTAGTCACCACGTGTCAGGATTGCTTTTGCCTGAGAATTTTGGTAAGCATTGTCATCAAAACTTAGCCCAGTGCCATGGCGCTGGGCTAAAATTGGAGAAGCCACCAACATGGCAGCTCCCAAAACAATATTTCTTATCATGTTATTTTGCAACGAAAACGAAATCACTTCCTGGTTCATCATCTCCAAATGAACCCGTTCTTGGTTCAGGGTTAATTTTTTCAATAAATCCCATCAACTCAGGTAAAGTAATAATCTTGTCGGAGCCGCCATAATTACGGAGCGCCTCCAGCATTTTTGAAGCAAAGGGAGAATGTCTTCCGGGTCTTCCATCCGGAACATATTCTTTTCCGCCGGAAGTCAGGTAGCGACGGGTCTTGAATCTTAATTTTCTTTCAATATATTCTTTAGAAGATAATTCACTGTACATATCATCACCGCCTCTATGACCTGCCTTTGCAATTACAGGATCAAAAGTTCCACCAAAGCATGCGTCAATTGCAAGAAATACGTGCTTGGAAGGAATGTTATTTACAATTTCTCTTAAGTTGGAATGCGATAAATAAGTCGCTTTAACTTCATCATCCTTTCTACTATCCTTGCATACTAAATATCCTTGATTGAAAAATGGATCAAATTGACCGTGCCCGGCAATGAAAATAAAAAGCTGATCGGTTTCCTGGTAGCTTTTCTTCGCGTACTCTCTAAGTTTGGTAAGCACTCCAGTCATGGTAGGATTGCGGATCACTTCGACTTTGAATCCATAAGCTTCCTCCAACTCTTTTCCGATTGTAGTTGCATCGTTAACCGGATTTATCAAATCTCCCCAGGTATCGTACTCATCGGTTGCAAATAATAGTGCATAATCATTTCTGGCCATAAGCGCAGGTAACTCAACGCGTAAAATTCTGGATTCTACCGTTACCTTACCTGTTATATCTTCTGCCACAATTTTTATTTCGTTATCGCCGTCATTAAGAGAAACCTCCTTTTCAAAGATTTCATCGTAGCCGGCATCCTGAGGCTGTGAAACGGATAACCCCCGGTCATTAGCTGTAGGAAGATTGTTAATGTAAAGAGTTACGTTCTTTAGTTTAATGTCTGAATTGACACCCACCTTTACGCTACCCTTTTTTATTTTCAATGTGGTAATCTGATCAATCGGTGTTATCCATGTTATTACCGGAATTGCCGCGATGACCGTGGCGGGCTGAAAATTGACATACAAGGGTTCACTTTTGCCCTTAATCTCTTGTGACCATGCATTTAAGCTTACTGCTACTGATGCACTGAAAATCAACAATCTTTTGACCATGGCTTATGCAATTTTATTTAATACAAAATTAATGAAAATCCTTGCCAAAGGGTATTATTTACTTAATCATTAGCCGTAAAGAACTGGAATAGTTGGCGGAATTTCCAGAAACCAACATTTTCAGTAAATAAATCCCTGATTTTAGCTGAATATTCAATTGAGCTTTGTTCAACGTTAGCTCATGATATCCAGACATATATACCCCTTCAGCGATACTTGTAACCATTTGTCCGGTTATATCAAATACCTCAAATCTTACTCTGAATTGATCATTTTCAGACCCTGGAAGTCCAAACGATATTGTTGTCTGACCAATGAAGGGATTTGGATAATTGCTTAAGTATGGCTTCTCCGGACTTAGCTGTTCGGCGATAAAATCCCCGGTTCCATAGAAAATCTTTATCTGCTTGTTATCAACATAGGGATACTCAAATTCAGACCTTGATGTCATGTCAATGATTTTATTATTTGATATATCCATCATGATGAGCTGCTTTTCACCCGGATCAAAACCGCCTAAATCCCAGCTTAGTTTGACTTTATCATCGGGAACATTGGTTTCGAGGTTGTAAGTCCAGACATGATTATTTTCTACAGGGACTATATCCTTAGCGATTTTATATTTTGATTCGGGATGATTCGAATTCATTTCCAGGTAAGCTGTAAACCGTGGGGGTGTATATCCATCAAAATAATCCCCTGAAAAATCAGCTTCTTCATGCATACCTATGCCGCTATAATCATTGTGAAATTCACCGGATCTGAGAGAAAATTGCACCTGCCAATCATTCTGATCCTGTACCCTCTGACCCTCGTTTCCCGGATTTGGCATTTCGCCTCCGCTGCTTATGGGGAATACCAAAGTAGTAGCTGCCGGCGCCATGACAAATGCTCCACTGTAAGCAGCCAGTGTAGTGATATTCTGGAAGCCATTTGAAGTATAAATTTTTCCGTCGAGACTTGCTAAGCCGCTTGTGGTCAAAATATCTGCCCAAGCGATATTAAAAGGATAAGGATTGCCAATTAGATTCCAACCCGTGGACAGTGATTTTGTAAATGGAGAACTCCTGTTTACCTGGGGAACACTTCCATTTCCGAAGTTTACAGTTCCGCTGGGTCGTGAGCGGATCAAAAGAAAATAACCTGTTCCAATCTGCAATTGACTTCCGTCATTGAGTTCAGAATAGGAACCTGCTCCAGATGGATTCCAGCTAAACATCCGCCAGTTTTTTGGATCATAATTTCCAAGTTCATCGCCAAAAACAGCAGTCAAGGCCGGGTTATCCAAAATTAAAGGAATAGAAATAATCCGGTAATTGCTCTCCTGCGTACCTTCCGGAAGATTAGTCGAGCTAATCGTAGATAATCGGTCATTCTGATTGCTTTCTAAGTAAATGTAATAGGGCCCATCACGCGTAGTATTATACCCGTCACTGGCGATTAGGGTATACTCAATACCGAATGCTTCGCTTGAATTATCCAGGAAGGATATTGGTACACTAAAGGTTGACCCATTATCCACCAGGTCAATTGTGCTTGATGTAGATTGAGAGATTCCTGAAATCTCTGTATAGACCGTAAGGTTGGCTCGATCATCTGTAACATTTGCGGAAATGGATTCCCCGCTCATCAATGAATACGTATTGCTCGTTTGATTTTGAATGGTTGGCGGATTGATGTCGGGAGCCCCGAAGAACATCACCCTGTGCATTGAAGCGCCGGAAACAAGCAAATTACCGGCAGGATCAAAGTGCACCTGATAAGGATTGATGATGCTTCTGCCGGAAATGCCGCCGTTAAAGGGTTCATTAAGAAACAATTCAGGCTGGCCCAGAATAATATTGGCGGGAGTAAGATTTTCCAGATCGTATATCATTACCCGATGATTGTTGAAATCGGAAATAGCAAGATATTGATCTCTGAAAGTGGAAACTCCTAAAGGGCCGTTAAAGTTATCAATAGATGGATCTAATTGTTGCGCGGTGTTGAAATCCGGCTGACCAAGGACGAGGTCCGCAGCAGCTCCGTTGGTGGTGGGTACGGAATTATAAACCATGACCCTGTCATTTTGAAAATCTGAAATAAATAATTGACCTTGTTCCGAAACAGCAACATCAATAGGAAACAAAAGTTGGGTGCTGCTTGTTCCACCTGAATCTGTAAAGAAATCATCTGCACCTATAACCACATCCGCTGCTGCATTGTTTTCAGTTGGAATGGAGTTAAAGATTAGTACCCGGTTATTATTAGCGTCTACGACAAAGAGTTTACCGTCAGAACTAATGTCAATTCCCCAAACACCATTAAATTGGGTATCGGATAATCCCGGATCATTTGTAGAAAACCCGGATTGCCCCACCACCACATCTGCAGGTGTATAATTGACTGCAGGGATGGAGTTCCAAATTAAGATCCTGTTTCCATCAGAAACCACTAGTTTACTGCCATCAGGGCTAAAAGCTACCCAGCGGCTGAAATTCATATCCCTGTCAGTTGTGCTGGAATTAGTTGAAGTAAAGTCAGGTTTACCCAGGATTACATCCCCTGGAGTTCCACTGGAATTGGGTACACTATTGTAAAGCACCACCCTTCCCCTCCCGGTTTGGGCAATTGCCAGTTGTTTGTTTGAGCTAACCACCGCACTGCTGACACCAGGAAATACGCTGGAACTGTTCACAACGTCTTGAGTGAAGAAATCCGGCTGGCCCAGAACAAAATTCGCTTGTTTAAAAGTCCCCAGCTCATAGGGAGAATTATACGCATAAATATATTGAAACACCGTTTTGGCAGGACCATACGTAGAATTACCTGATTGGGAGGCTTTGATTCCAACCAATCCCTGGCTATCCAGGTTTAAGCTGGAGCCGGTCACTGAGCCAGCACCAGTAAAAACTGAGTAAGTAACCGCATTACTCGAAGTTGAAGATCCATTTAGCGCAACTGAATTCCCAAATGCATTGTCATTTAAAGGATCAAAAGTTATTTCCTGCCACTGCAATAATCCATTCCACCCCGTGACATTACCCTTATCTGAACTATTGGTGGCATTAAAAAATCCCCCGCCAGTTGCATTATTATCCATGAGGTGCACATAATCAACAGTAAAGGAACTCGTTGGGGGAGCGCTGAAATTTGCCTGGTCGCCTTCAAGGCTCGAAAAGATGGAAATAATTTGATCTTCATTACCGTTGGCGCTAATGAAATTAACATTCTGGGTTGTAAATGCCTGGATTCGGATGTTAGAATTGGGTATGAAATACAGATTGGTAATGTAGTTGTCGCCATTCAGGGAGGAATTTCTGTCAAGAGTTACGCTGTAATATTGTTCTGCATTGAAGCCACCCCGGAATGTGCCGAAAAATGAACCGGGACGACTTATTTTGATATCAGAATTTCCTGCATTAAATGCCAGGTTGCCACTGAAGTTTTGCCAAAACCAGGTAGAAATACTAGAAGAATTAAGATTCAAAGTTTTAGGATCACTGCTCCCTATAAAGAAAGATGTAACATCAAGATTAATATCATGGAAAGTCAGATTTCCGCTGTTGAAGTCAATAGAAGACAAGGTAAATGAATCGTAAATGTCCCAACTACCCGAACCTTCAAAAATAAAAGAAAGGCCAGATACATCGGCATTAGCAATAATTATTTCCTCATTAAGTTGAGTTGCTACAAAATAAAAGTCCATAGCACCAATATTCATATTTTCAGAAAGATATAAAGAACCTACAATGTTGATGGGATAGCCATTGTTAAGAAGCCGTGGATTATTCGCTGAAGGTAGATTAGCCCAGTTCATGTCAAAGCAATAGGCAATTTGATCGATTGTTACGGTCTGTCCCGGTGCATCAAAGGAATTCTGATCAAAGTAAACGTTATCCAATAAACCCGGACCTGAATTGTGGAAAACCGATCCACCGGTGCTGGTGGCCCAGTGGTTGCTGTCTGACCAGTCACCGCTTCCGCCCACCCAGAAATAACTTAATGAAGTAAGAAATGAATTAAATGTCCAGCCTAAATTATTTCCATTGTCAATGGCATTGGTTGCAATAAAAGCTGCTCCGCCGGAGGCGTCATTATCTTTCAGGACAACATAATCGGCCGTAACTGTTCCGGAGGATTGGCCTAAAAATGCCTGATCGCCAGGTGAATCTGATTTTATGATTATGGGTAAAGGGCGGGTACCGGTTAAAATAAACTGATCGGCGGACTGCAGCGCAAAACTTTGAAGTGTAATAGTTGAGCCCGGATTTACTACAAATTCACCGTAACTATTATCTCCATCTACACTAACCATGCCCGTTAATTCGAGCTTATTGTAGTATTGATTGCCTCCGTAAAACTGGCCGCCAAACTGACTGCCATCAATGGCAATAGTTTCGAAATTTCCGGACAATGTCAGGAATGCGAAATTCTGAAAAAACCGAACCTCAACTCTGGAATCAGCAAGGTCAATGAAATTGCCGCCAAAAATAATGAAAGAATTTGCAGTTATATCATGACTGCCGGTGTAAAGTATGCCATTATTAAATCTGATGGTTCCAGCAAGTAGATCGTTGTTGAGAAAATAAGTGCCTGTGCCCTGAAAATCAATGGTCGAATTATTTCCAAATGTGGTACCGCCGGTTTCAATAATATAACCTGAGATAGCATCATAACCTCCAAGTTTAACATATCGTAAATCTTTTGTAACCTCTGATGAAAATGTGATATCACCATACAAATGAAATTCAGCGCTGGACGGTGATACAATTGATGGATTATTTGTAACTCCGGTCCAAACCATATTTGCGCAGGTGTTCACCGGCAGGTCAAGGGTAACGGTACCACCTGAAGGAAAGGAATTACCATCGAAATATACATTATCAAAACGGGTAGGAGGGACGGAGTGAAGAGTGGGTCCCCCTGATAAAGTTGCCCAATGGTTTGTATCGCTCCAATTCCCGGAACCTCCAAACCAATAGTAATTATTCGCCACGGGTGCAGTGAAAATCCAGCCTGTATTATTTCCAAGGTTAATGGAGTTATTGGCATTAAAGGGGCCACCACCAATGGCCGTATTATCCTGAATGATAAGCCAATCGCCGGAAACAGGTGTGGCAACATTCAGGGTTGAAGTAATACCATCAGAAGTACTTCCGATAAAAATGAGATCGGTGCTATTACCTGCGGCGGAAAAGCTGCCGAGGGTCTGAATTTGCGCTGCGTCAAATCGAACAGCAGCACCTGGATCCATGGCCAATGACGAAATTGCATTAGAACCATACAGGTAAAGTTCGTTTCCGCTGTTTGAAACCAGGAGATTATTATAAGTTTGATTGCCCCCATTAAAATTGTACCCTCCCATCACTATCGTACTTGTTCCGGCATCAAAAGTAGCCAGGTTAGTATACATGCCCCATGACTGAGCTACATTCACCTGGGAGGAAGTCAGAAATAAAGAGGATGATCCATAAATATCGATGACGTCAACCGTGAGCGATTGATCATTCAGATCTAGTCCGCCATCACTTATCTGCATATAATAAACGGTAAGCGGATCCATCAGAAAATAATTACCGGAAAAAATATAAATTGAGTTGCCCAATTGTGCTCCGTTGGAAGTTATAGATTGAGT
>DASWHX010000085.1:0-2595 GCA_036397995.1 Cyclobacteriaceae bacterium | reverse complement strand
TGACGAATGTCCTGGGCCAACAGCTCATGGGTGATATTCTTTTCAAGGCCTGTTAAAACTTCATCCAGGTCTGAAGATGTTTTGCGTAAGGCTTCAAGGTGGCGAACATTGGTAACGATGCTTTCTCCGGTATTGATATTATCCAGGTGCACTTTATGCAGAATCTTTGTTTTCAATTCTTCCAGGTTCTCCTCCGTTGCGGCAGAAATCAAAATCATTTCTTCATCATTCCCGAATTCTTTTAAAAGGGCAGGGGCGGCGATATCTTTTTTGTTACCAATTTTCAGAAAAGGTATTTTTTGAGATTCAAGTTCGGCTACCACTTTTTCAATCTCAACTAACTTTTCTTTTGATAAATCAAACAGATAGAGAATTAGGGAAGCCTTTTGCATTTTTTCCCGGGTTCTGGCCACACCCATCGCTTCGACTGCGTCTTCGGTATCTCTTAAGCCGGCGGTGTCAATAAACCGGAACCGGATTCCCTCGATGAAAATTTCATCTTCAATAAAATCCCGTGTTGTTCCGGGAATTTCGCTTACGATTGCCCTGTCTTCCTTCAACAGCGCATTCAAAAGCGTAGATTTACCAACATTTGGCTTGCCAACAATCACGGTGGGTACTCCGTTCTTAATCGCGTTACCCAGCCTAAAACTGGAAATCAATTTTTCAATTTCACTTTTAAGTGTTAGTACCGTTTCCTTCAGTTCTTTCCTGCTGGCGAACTGTACATCCTCTTCACCGAAATCAAGCTCCAATTCAATTAAGGAAGCGAAATGAATTAAACTTTCCCGCAAAGTATTTATCTCCTTACTGAAACCGCCACGCATTTGTTTCATCGCCATTTCATGGGAGGTGTCTGAATCAGAAGCAATTAAATCAGCAACAGCCTCTGCCTGTACCAAATCAAATCTCCCGTTAATAAATGCCCGCTGGGTAAATTCACCCGGCCTTGCAAATCGGATACCCAGTCGGATAAACAAACTAATAATTTCTTTAATAATATAATTGGAGCCATGACAGGAGATTTCCACCACATTCTCTTTGGTATAGGAATTCGGTTCCCTGAAAATACTTACTAAAACTTCATCAATAATTTTATCTTCATCCTTTATCTGCCCCAGGTGAATAGTATGAGATTTTTCGGCCTCTAGATTCTTTCCCTGAAATACCTTGTTCACTACGGAGATGGAGTATTTGCCGGATAACCGAACCACGCTGATAGCGCCAACTCCCGGAGGAGTTGCAAGGGCTATGATAGTATCATCACTATAAACAATGCTTTGTGGATTCAACCCCGATGTTATTTATTTTTTCTTTGCCTCCTTAACAATGAATAGTGGAATGTCAATTCTATGCCGGACAGCATCCACGGTGGTACCAAAAATCAAGTCTTTAATTAATTTATGACCATGAGCTCCCATTACGAGTAAATCAGCATTATACTCTTTCACTAATTCCGGAATCTTCTTCTTTGGTGTACCGTAACCAACTTTGGTTTCAATTCTATATCCCTGTCCACGCAATTGTTCCGCATATTTCTTCAGATTGGCTTTATCAGATCCTGACTCATAATCATCAATTTCACTGCCCATCATAATCGCGCCGGCTGACTCATTAATATGTATCAGTAAATAATCAGCCTCTTTACCACCCTGATTTATAGCACTGTTGATTGCTTCTCCATCAATAGAAGAAAAATCAATGCTGATTGCTATTCGTTTATACATTTGTGTAGTAGAAATACTTATCTCCTGAACCGTACCATGAGGAACTTTTATTTTTCTGGCTTTTCTCTTCACTAAAACTGGCTTAAATGTAATATATAACAAAAGAATTCCTGCCCCAACAACTAAAGGGACTACTGTTAGCAAGATGATGATAGGGTTTTCTGAAGTGGTTATCCAACCCGAAACTTCATCGATGACGAGTTTTACATTCAGGGTTACTATGATTGTTGCAATTACCCAGGATGCGATCCTTGTACCGAATTTTATTACAAACTTGCCCATTCTTTCCTTGTCACTCACCAAATGAATCAGGGGGATTATTGCAAAACCCAACTGCAAACTCAGGATCACCTGACTGAGAATAAGTAATGCCCCGGTTTTTTCCTCACCGTAATATAAAATGACCAGGAATGCCGGGATAATTGCAATTAACCGGGTGATTAACCTTCGCAGCCAGGGCTGGATTCGCAAATTAAGATACCCTTCCATGACGATCTGCCCGGCAAGGGTTCCGGTGATGGTAGAACTTTGACCCGCTGCAATAAGCGCGACGGCAAAAAGTATCGCTGCCCATACTGTTCCAAGCAGCGGTGCGAGTAATTTGTGCGCATCCTGGATTTCTTCCACCTGGTACAAACCAATTTCATAGAAAGTGGCAGCCGCAAGCACAAGTATCGCTGCATTTACAAAAAATGCCATGTTAAGGGCAATAGCAGAATCTATAATATTGAACTTGATTGCATCCCACAATCCTTTGTCAGAATTGTCAATCCGGCGGGTTTGAACAAGCGATGAATGTAAGTAAAGGTTATGTGGCATCACTGTAGCTCCAATAATTCCAATGGCGATATATAGAGCGGTGTCGCTG
>DASWHX010000084.1:0-5326 GCA_036397995.1 Cyclobacteriaceae bacterium | reverse complement strand
AGCTATTTTCTCTCCACAATAAGGACATTCCGTAAATACCGTGTTTTTACTTTCATTAATTTGATAGGAATTACACTGGGAATGTCTTCTTTCATTCTGATTATGAAATATGTCTCTAATGAGTTAAGCTATGATCAGAGTCACACTAAGAAAGACAGAATCTACCGCGTACAACTAGACCGTTATAACCAGGGAGAGTTGTCTACTCAATGGGCCGCCGGCTGTGCCGGTGTGGGACCGGCCATGCTTGAGTCGTTTCCTGAAGTTGACCGCTTTGTGAAAATGCATAGCAGCAATGCTATGATTTCATTTGGTGAAAAGGTATTTCGCGAAGATCATTTCTTCTATGCCAGCGAGGAATTCTTCAGAGTTTTTGATTTCAAATTACTCCAGGGAATTGATTCTTTGGTGCTGCAAGAACCATTCACCGCTGTTTTGTCGGCATCAACGGCAAAAAAATATTTTGGAGAAGAGGATCCATTGGGAAAAACCATTATTCATAACGGGTCAAATTCATTCAGGATTACCGGGATTTTTGAAGACGTACCTGAAAATTCGCACATGAAGTTTGATTGCCTTCTGAGTTTTGAGACCTATATAAGTCTTACTTCCCCACAGGCGCGGAATTCATTTGATTGGGATGGTTTTTATACGTATGTGCTGCTGAAAGAAGGAGCAGATGGAAAATTCCTTGAATCAAAATTGCCCTCAATGGTTAATCAGTATGCAGGCGAAACAATGGAAGAATTTGGTATGAATATGATTTTTCATCTGCAACCTCTGACTGATATTCACTTGAACTCAAATTACATGGTCGAGTTTGAAGCAAATGGCGACCTGCAAATTGTTTACTTCCTTTCAATCGTATCATTCTTTATCCTAATTATTGCCTGGGTGAATTACATCAATTTATCCACTTCAATGGCTATAAACAGAATGAAGGAAATCGGGATTAGAAAAATAATCGGAGCGCAACGCTCGCAATTGATAACCCAATTTGTTTTCGAATCATTCATTCTGAATCTTTTTGCGATTTTTTTCTCAGTGGGATTAGCTTACCTGTTATTGCCTGAGTTAAATGAAATTGCAGGAAGAAGGCTGATTTTATTTAACGGAACGGATTTAGACTTGTGGGGAAAGGTATTACTGTTATTTGTCGCCGGGGGAATTGTTGCCGGCATTTATCCTGCCTTCGTTATTTCTTCATTCAAGCCTTCGCAGGTTCTCAAAGGAAGAAGTACCAAATCTTCTGCGGGAAATATTATGAGACGCTTTCTTGTAGTATTTCAGTTTGCCATTTCCGTGATTCTGATTATCGGAACATTCGTTGTTTTCCACCAGCTTCAATTCCTGAAACAACAGGAATTGGGGATGAATATTGACCAGACACTGGTTATTGTGGGTCCGAATGTTACCGACTCTACTTTTATTTCAAAACACGAGAATTTCAAAGTGGAAGCTTCAAGGCTGCCTTATGTTTCAGCGATCACAGCATCTACTACAGTTCCGGGCAGCCAGCCGCCCTGGAATGCCGGCGGAATCAGGAAGCTTGAAGATGACCCGGTCAAAGGACAGCAATACCGTATAATAGGAATGGACGAGGACTATATAGATTACTATGGTTTATCTATTCTGGAAGGAAGAAAATTTTCCGCTGATTACTCCAATGAAAGTCAATCGGTGATTTTCAACGAGTCTGCAATCAAATTGATGGGATTCGAAATGATGGAAGATGCCATTAACCGGAAGATATATTTCTGGGGCGATACGTTTGCCATTGTTGGCGTGGTAAAAGATTTTCACCAGGAATCGCTTAAGAAAAGTACAGAGCCTTTAATCTTGCGCTACTTTTCCAATATCTCCAGTTTCTATTCCATTAAAGTTAGCGCTGGCCATTATCAGAAAGCCGTTACCGGTATGGAAGAACTTTTTAAGACGTTCTTTCCGGGAAATGAATATGATTACTTTTTTCTTGATGATCATTTCGATCAGCAATACAAATCGGAATTACTATTTGGGAAAATTTTCAGTTCCTTCTCAACACTGTCCATTGTGATTGCCTGTCTGGGTTTATTCGGACTCACCGGCTTTGTTACAACCCTAAGAACCCGCGAGATTGGAATCAGAAAAACATTGGGCGCCTCCCGGAACGAACTTATCATTTTACTTTCTACGGAATTTTCGAAACTTGTCTTAATGGCCTGGATTCCTGCAATCCCTTTGGTGTGGTGGCTTTCAAACAGGTGGTTGGCAGATTTCGCTTACAAAGTAAACCTAAGCTGGTGGTTGTTCGCCGGTCCGGGATTATTGATTTTGATGATTGCTTTGGCAACCATCAGCTATCATACGCTGAAGATTTCCAGCCTCAATCCAACTGAAACTTTGCGGACTGAATAAAGGTTTTCCCTTTTTGTTTAACTCACTTGGGATTTATAATCAATCTATTATTAGTTGATAAAATGTTGTATTTTTACAATACAAAATTGTATTATATGAAAAATCCTCTAAATCTTTTGTTGGCTGCGGCATTGCTTTTGATTTCCGGTTGTAAAGATGATGAACCAGCCAATGCAGTCTTACTCGGAGCCTGGGAGAATACCGGCCTTTTAGTTACGGAATGCACTGACCCTGCCAATAACTACACGCAAGATTGCCAGGATAATTGTGAAATCATTTTTTTCACTGAAACAACTGTAATATCGTTGGGAGAAACTTTTCCTTATACGGTAAGTGAGAATAATTTGAATATTTACGAAAATTCCTACACTATCTCCGTTCTCCAGTATTCAATTGAAAATACTGTGCTTACACTAACATTCAAGGCTGATTCGGCGGATGGTAGTTGCAAGTTTGCATCTAAGTACGTCAAAATTCCTTAAGGCAGAGATTTCTTTTCTCGCCCTTGATTACTATGATAAAACCAACTGATTTTGGTAGTTTGTTTCTTATAAGGTATACCTCGGTTAACTACTGCAAAAACCCTGGCCACAAGCTTATTCATTTTAGAGAAATGAAATATTAACGTATAATTGGCAAATAGCCACAATACTCGAGATTAAATGTATCCCAATTGCTTCATTGCAGCACCTAATCTTCTGTGGATCTTAGTCACCGATTCTTTTGCAAGATTGTATTTCCACTTTCCTATAGAACCTGTCGAAATTGGATTGTTTATATTTTTGTGATGCTCAACATCTTTAATTCCCAGGAATTCCATATTGGCTGCATAACTATTAAGCAAACCAGGTTGAGGTTCCAGATCAAGCCATCTGATTATACCGGTCACTTCTTCACTTGGATTACTCACCAGATTTTCATACTTCAGCATCCTAATATCTTCCGGGAACTTTTTTGATAAGAACCTGTATTTGTCAATCGAATCTATCCATCTCCACAATAAGAAGTCGAATGTTTTGAGAAAGTGTTTTTCATTTATCTCCAGTAAAGATGAAACTACATCTCGTGGGTCTCGAACTAAAAAAATAATTTTGCTTAAAGGAAATTGTTTCTTTATTGTTTTAATGAAATGAGTATTTGAAGGCGTTTTATCACCCCACACCGGATTTAACTTCCCTTGCTTTCTTCCAAAATAACCATAAATGGAATTAATGATTTCATTGATATTTCTTTGGTTAACCGGAATTCCAGATAATTCACTTTTAGTTTTTTCACCTTCAAAATTCCATAAGGCAGATTTTTCAAATATCGAAGTAATATGATTTACCTTATTCGTCCAGGATTGAAATGGATGAGTGTGCCAATAGCGAATGGCTGCCGGAATTCCATTATGCTCCGGAGGAATACATATCTTATTGTGGTTGTTTAGGATACATGAGAACAATGTGCTTCCATTCCGGCCACTTCCCATAATGAATAATGCTTTCCACGATTCGGTTCGGAGTTGGGGTATTACTTTAGAAAAAGCATCATCATAAAAGGCAGAAAAATAACGCATTTTAAGACTGTGTATTTTGTGATGCATTTTTTGAATTTAAGATTTTTTCTCCACAGACAACTCGGAAAATGCCTTTTCTAATTTTCCCTCGGTGAATTTCATTCCAGATTAAATTTATCATCTGCCCATTTTCCAGGGTTATTTATGATGTAATCCGAAATGGTTTGATACGATTGTTCATTACGAATAATGTGTTCGTGGTAATTGCGTTGCCAAACGGTTTCAACATCCGTGTTTTGACGCATCCATTTTGTTACACCAATTTTAAATCCGCGTACAATGGAACCTATTGTTCGTGACGGTGAAACAAATGGTATTCGTAGGGGCGAAAAATCATTCGCCCCTGTATGATGGGGCGAATGTTGATGGAGCGAAAAATTTTTCGCCCCTACGATTTCGGTCAATTCAATAATACCGTGGATGTGGTTCGGCATTACAGTATATTCGTGCAAAATCACATTCGGAAAATGTTCCGGTATTTCCAACCAACATTCATTGGCAATTTTCCCCGCAACGTTTAATCCTATTTTGCCATTCACCACATCACCAAACAAACACGCCCTGTCCTGACAACATATGGTGATAAAATACAAACCCGCCTGCGAATAATCGTATCCTTTTAACCGGATAGATTTACGGTTCACCTTGATCAATTTATTAAATCAAAATCCATGAAATAACAAAGTCGGGATGACTGGATTCGAACCAGCGGCCTCGTCGTCCCGAACGACGCGCGCTACCAAGCTGCGCCACATCCCGATTGAGTTAAGAGTATAGAATTTTGAGTATAGAGTAGAGAGTTTCTCAACACTCTAAACTCTCAACTCTTGACTACATTATCAGCGAGTTTCTCAACACTCTAAACTCTCAACTCTTGACTACATTATGAGCGAGTTTCTCCGCACTCTAAACTCTCAACTCTTGACTACATTATGAGCGAGTTTCTCCGCACTCAATACTCACAACTCTTAACTTCCTTATATATGTATCACCTCATCATATGCCGCTGCAGTGGCTTCCATAACAGCTTCCGACATAGTTGGATGCGGATGAACCGATTTAATAATTTCGTGGCCTGTTGTTTCCAGTTTCCTGGCGACAACGGCTTCGGCTATTATTTCAGTCACGTTGTTGCCAATCATGTGGCAGCCCAGCCATTCCCCGTATTTCGCATCGAAAATCACTTTTACAAATCCTTCCTTGGCCCCGGCCGCACTTGCCTTGCCCGATGCGGAAAATGGGAATTTGCCAACTTTGATTTCATAGCCGGCTTCCTTTGCGGCCTTTTCCGTATAACCCACAGATGCAATCTCGGGGCTGCAATATGTACAACCAGGCATGTTATTATAGTCTAAAGGTTCCGGGTTCATT
>DASWHX010000083.1:0-12637 GCA_036397995.1 Cyclobacteriaceae bacterium | reverse complement strand
TCCTCAACTTCAACTGATGGTTTATCTTTTGGATCGCAGGAAAACAAATAAATTAAACAAAGTATAACAAAGGGTAAGGTATATTTTTTCATATTTTACTTATATAAAGATAAAATTATAATAAAATAATTATATTATAGTGTAATACATCTTTGATTCGCCCATTCTTTCTATTTCAATGTTTGGGGTAGATTTGCAGCCATGGGCATTCGTTCGATTCTTGCAAAACCCTTTGCCGCATACGTTGCAAAAGAAACTATCGCTTGGTCCTCAGCACCCGCCGAAAGTCAAAAAAAGATTTTTGAAAATTTAATCAGTACCGGTTCCCAAACTCTTTTTGGTAAGCAGCACAATTTTGATTCAATAAAGAATTACAATGATTTTAAATCGCAGGTTCCTGTCAGGGATTATGAAGACCTGAAAATCTATATGGAGAAAATTGTAAAAGGTGAGCGCAATGTTCTCTGGCCGGGAATTCCGAAATACTTATCTAAAACTTCCGGCACAACCTCAGGTGTTAAATATATTCCTCTTACGAAAGAAAGTATTCCCAATCACATTAACGGAGCAAGAAACGCCATCTTATCTTATATTCATGAAACAGGAAAAAGTTCTTTCAGCGATAAGAAATTGATTTTTCTCTCTGGCAGTCCGCAGCTTGATTTCACCGGTAAAATTCCAACTGGCCGGCTTTCAGGCATTGTAAATCATCATGTTCCTTCATGGCTTCGTGGCAATCAGCTGCCTTCCATTGAAACAAATTGCATCGAAGACTGGGAAGAAAAACTCGAAAGAATAATTGATGAAACTTTGGCTCAACCTATGAGTTTGATTTCCGGGATTCCCCCCTGGGTACAGATGTATTTTGATCGAATTCATGACAGAACTCAAAAATTGATTAAAGATGTATTCCCTGATTTTTCACTATTTATCTATGGAGGAGTAAGTTTTGAGCCGTACCGGAAAAAACTTTTTGAATCCATTGGTAAAGAAATCGATTCCATTGAAACTTACCCGGCCTCAGAAGGCTTCATTGCCTACCAGGATTCTCAGAATAAGAACGGACTTTTACTTTTATTAAATTCAGGAATCTTTTTCGAATTTATTCCGGCTGATGAATTTTTTAATGAAAAACCTTCCAGGTTAATGATCGATCAAATTGAACTTAATAAGAATTATGCTGTGGTGCTCAGCAATAATGCCGGTCTTTGGTCTTATTCTCTGGGTGACACAGTGAAATTTATCTCCGATAGTCCGTTCAGACTGGTAGTTACAGGCCGTATAAAGCATTTTATTTCTGCATTTGGTGAGCATGTTATTGGGGAGGAAGTTGAAAAAGCAATGGAACATGCATGCTCATCTCAGCCTGGAACAGAAATTATCGAATTTACTGTCGCTCCGAATGTTTCTCCGGAAAGCGGTCTGCCGCACCACGAATGGTATATTGAGTTCCGGAGTCCGCCTGTCGATTTGTCTAAATTCATTTATGAGTTAAATTTACGGCTCCAGGAATTAAATCCTTACTATGACGATTTAATCTCAGGGAAGATTCTTTCTAATCTTAAAATAATTTCGCTCCGCAGGGATTCATTCAGAGAATATATGAAACAAATTGGAAAACTAGGCGGACAAAATAAAGTACCACGACTTTCTAATGATCGAAAAATTGCCGACGAATTAATAAAATACGCCATCATTTAATCTTGATTTGGATTCAATAAAAAAAAATATCGCAATCCTGGGAAGTACTGGCTCAATTGGAAGACAAACCCTGGAAGTAATTGGAAAGCACCCGGATCAGTTTCAGGTGGAGGTTCTTACTTCCAACAACAATAGCGAGTTATTGGTTGAACAATCAAAGCGATTCAAACCGAATGCGGTGGTAATTGTGAATGACAATGAATATGAATTTGTAAAAAATGAACTGACTGGATTAAATATTAAAGTATTTTCCGGAGTTAAAAGTCTTGCTTCCATTGTGGAAATGGAGACTATTGATATGGTGCTAACAGCCCTGGTTGGGTACTCAGGGTTACTTCCAACGGTAAATGCCATAAAAGCCGGAAAGGAAATCGCGCTTGCAAATAAAGAAACTTTGGTTGTAGCTGGAGAATGGATTACAAGCCTTGCGCGGGAAGCCGGTGTAAATATTTTTCCAGTGGATTCTGAACATTCAGCCATTTTTCAATGCATAGTGGGAGAGTTTCATAATCCTATTGAGAAAATTATTCTCACCGCTTCAGGCGGGCCTTTCAGGGGAAAGTCGCAAGAATTCCTGACCTCCGTTACCAAGGAACAAGCCTTAAAACATCCAAACTGGGACATGGGGGCAAAAATCACCATCGATTCCGCGACTCTGATGAACAAAGGCCTGGAAGTAATTGAGGCGAAATGGTTATTCGGTCTTGATGCCGGCCAGGTGGAGGTGGTTATTCATCCGCAAAGCATTATTCATTCTATGGTGCAGTTTCAGGATGGATCGATAAAGGCGCAAATGGGCGTGCCTGATATGAGGTTACCGATACTTTATGCCTTATCTTATCCGAATAGACTAAAATCAGACTTTCCCAGGTACAGTTTTGAGAATTATCCCACGCTGACTTTTGAGAAGCCGGACTTAAAAACATTCCGTAATCTGGAATTGGCCTATAAATCGATTAATTTTGGGGGAAATATGCCTTGTATCCTGAATGCGGCGAATGAAATAGCGGTGGAGAATTTTTTAAATGATAAAATTGGGTTTTTGCGAATGTCAGAGGTTGTGGAAACCTGTATGGAAAAAGTACCGTTTATTCCTAAACCAGGTTACGAGGATTTTGTTAACACCGATAAAGAAACAAGAATTAAAGCCAGAGAGATAATAAAATAATGGAAGGATTGATAATGACCGCTCAGATACTTCTGAGCCTTTCTATATTAGTTGGATTACATGAATTGGGACACCTCGTTGCTGCTAAAGCTTTTGGAATGCGGGTGGAACAATATTCAATAGGTTTTCCACCAAAAATATATGGAGTGAAGTACGGCGAAACGGAATACTCGATTGGTGCCATACCTCTCGGTGGATATGTAAAAATCTCAGGTATGATTGATGAATCATTTGATACCAATCACCTTAAAGAGGAACCAAAAGATTACGAATTCCGCTCAAAGCCGGCCTGGCAAAGGCTTATCGTGATGATGGGAGGAATAACGGTTAATGTTTTTCTGGGAATATTTATTAGCATCGGGATTGTTTGGTATTATGGTGATACTTTCATTTCTAAGGAAGATGCCAATAAGTATGGAATTGTTGCACTCGAAATAGGCAGGGAATTAGGTTTTGAAACCGGGGATAAGATTGTTAAAATCAATGGAGAAGACTACCAAAGCTTTGGTGATATTCAAAGCCCAAATGTTTTGTTGAGCAATGGCGGTTACTACACGGTAGAAAGAGACGGTAAGTTAGTAAATATACCCATACCCATCGATTTTATCGAAAAGCTTTCCGATAGAAAAGCCGCGCAGCAATTTATTGAGATTCGTTATCCCTGGAGGATAGCCAGCATCCCGGAAGATAGCGATGCCCTGACGTCAGGCCTCAGGCCCGGGGATAAAATTATTGAAATGGCAGGCGAATCAACACTTTACAGGGACCAATTTGAAAGCATAAAAGATCAACATGTCGGTGAAGACGTTCCGGTGGTTGTAGAAAGAGCGGGCGACCTTTTTAATCTTACGGTAAAAATAAATGAAGAAGGTACGATTGGATTTTACACCGAGGCCATAATTGATTTTAGTCATAAAAACTATAGCTTTTTTGAATCAGTGCCGGAAGGAACCGGCAGGGCATTTATGGCCGTTTGGGTGAATATAAAAGCGCTTGGGAAAATTTTTAGAGGTGAAGTGTCTGCCAGTAAATCAATCAGCGGCCCGATTGGTATTGCACAAATTTTTGGCGGAACCTGGGACTGGGCAAGGTTCTGGAGTATAACCGGTTTGCTTTCCATGGTACTTGCCTTCATGAATTTCTTACCCATTCCTGCTTTAGATGGAGGTCATGTTATGTTTCTTTCCTATGAAATTATTTCAGGAAGAAAACCATCGGATAAATTTCTGGAAGGAGCACAAAAAATCGGTGTTGTATTTCTACTGGCCTTAATGGCTTTCATAATATTCAATGATATTTTTAAGCTGGAAGCAATTAAGGGATTGTTTGGTGGATAGTATTATCCTCCACCTTTTACCAGCTGGAACTCAACCCTGCGGTTAACACTCTTATCAGCATCAGTTACTTCTTTAACCAGTGGTTTGGAGCTTCCATAACCTTCCGAAATAATTCTTTCAGGCTCAACCGAGTTGAAGTAAACCAGATATTCCTTAATCGCGTCCGCCCGTTTCTGTGACAATTCAAGGTTAAATTCTTCCCTTCCGTCAGAATCCGTATGGCCGGAAATTTTTAAGGTAAATTCAGGATTGTCGAGAAGAAATTCGCCAACTTTATTTAAATCACCAAACATGGATCCATTGATGTTTGACTCTTCATTCCCAAATTGAATGGACTCAAATTCAATAGTAGATTTAATATTTTCAGTTGTTTGTAGAAATTCAGTATTCCCATCCAGGAAAAATAATTCTTCAATCTTTAAGAACTCTTCACCCCTTATAATAAGCAGGTAATTGTTATTGTTGATTAAATTGAATTCGAAAGTTCCGTCCGGACGCAGAAATTTTGGTGCCACTTCAATTCCGTTATCCATATCAATGATAGAAACTATTCCCTTGAATGGCTCATCTGATCCATCATTAAGACTTCCCTCCAGGGTTGTAGTGGCTCCGGGTTGTGCTTCCATAGGTACAGGAAATGAATATAAATCAAGATTATTGATGTCTTTTTCGGTGGAATGGGAATAATAAAGATTCCTGGATTCGGAATCGATAGTAAAGTAAAACTCATTTCCTGAACCGTTCACCAGCGGTCCAATATTTTTTGGTTCACTCCAACTGCTCCGCACTCTCTGCGTTTTATAAATATCGAAAGCGCCAAAATTTACCGCGTGCCCATTACTGCTGAAATAAAGGATTTCATCCTTATGATGGAAAAAGGGCGAAATTTCATTGGCCCTGGAATTAACAATGGGCCCTGCATTTTTGGCCGGCATCCATCTGCCATTTGCATCTTTATAGGTAAAGTAAATATCTGCAAGACCAAAACCGCCAATCCTGTCTGAAGCGAAGTAGAGCGTATCTTCCGTATGATTTAAGCTAGGATGAGAATCCCAGGCCAGGCTATTGATGTTCGGACCCATATTGGCCACATCACTCCATTTGCCATCAAATTGCATCTTTGCCACAAAAATGTCACAATTGCCGTACGATTCAGGTGAGTAACAACGGCTAAAGTATAAAGTTTTTCCATCTTTTGACATGCAGGCGGAGCCTTCATTATAAAGCGTATTCAAATCAGGAAAAGATTGGGCAGGTCGCCAGTATCCGTCATCATTGATGGAAAAAAATAAATCTTCATTGGGTTCTTCTCCCATGCCTGGATTTATTACTTTCCTTTTGCTCGTAAAGATTAACATTTTGTCTGCCATATTCAGACTTGGTGCGTAATCGCTTGTTTCACTGTTAATATCTTTTCCCATGTTTATTAATACTCCCCGTGGTGGCCTCAAGGTATCCACCTCTTTACGGAATTCTACCAATTCATAGTAGTAATCAATAGGCACAAAATAATCTTTATCATTGGCAATCAGAGAGTCATAATGAAGCTCCACTTTCGTTATGTCAATATCCTCTCTATGATGTTTCAAAACCAGTCTGTATAACAGCAATGCTTCATCATGGTTTCCCATTTCTTCTGTCAATTTGGCAAGTCTCCAAACCCAATAAGTATCTTTATAAAAATTTTCTATTCCGAAATTCTTCACGTATGCACGCAGCACCGGATACAAATCTTTCCAATTCTTTCTGTTTTCAAGGTTTTGAATTCGGTTCATTTCGGATCTGTGGTAGTAAAAAGGAACCAAATTAATGTTCGGAAAGTCGAATAAATCAGATTGGGAATAAGTGGAAATATCCTTTTTAATGAATTCAGGACTAAATAACCGCTTCTCCACAGACCTCTGACCAAAAGATCCCTCATAGGACAGTGTGAACATCAAAAGTAGAAATGTTATAATTTTGCCTGAGGTCATTACACTTTAGTTGGTGCTTTCACAAATTTATCTATGATTGGCTACATTTCTTATATAATGCACAATGAATACGCCAAATGCAGTCCCGGTTTTGGCATACCTATTGAACCCTTAATGGCAAGTAATAATCTAAGAAGCTAAAGGCATATTTTATGCCATTTTGGCACAGAGAAATCTTTTAATGGATAGAATACACTTTTTTTTAAATAAACACTTGCTTGGCAATCCGGAAAGCAGCAATGATGGTGAGTATATACAAATTGTGAACGAGAGTGGAGATAACTCGCCTAAAAAAGAAGACATTCCGGATGAATTATCCTTATTGCCGGTGAAAAATACAGTTCTCTTCCCCGGAGTTGTTATACCAATTACTGTAGGAAGAAAGAAATCTATCAGGTTGGTGAAGAAAGCGTACGAGTCGAAGAGGATAATTGGAGTAATTGCCCAAAGCAACAGCAAAGCAGAGGAACCCGCTTTGAAAGATCTCTATAAAGTGGGCACGGTGGCGAAAATTATCAAGATGCTGGTACTTCCTGACGGTAGTATTACTATAATAATTCAGGGAAGTCACAGGTTTGAAATTAAGTCAATTATTCAAGAGGAACCCTATTACACCGTATCCATTAAAATTCTTGAAGACAAGTTCCTGGCGGGAGGGCAAAAAGAAACCAACGCCCTTGTTCAATCCATTAAAGACTCTGCTTCAAAAATTTTACGGCTAAATCCTGAAATTCCACAGGAAGCACAAATAGCGCTCGACAACATTCATGATCCCGGTTTCCTCACACATTTTCTTTCTTCAAATCTGAATGTGGATGTTTCAGATAAACAAAAATTACTGGAAGCAGAAAATGGACAAAAGCGAGCGACACTTCTTTTGCAGTACATGCTTAAAGAAGTGAAACTTTTGGAACTGAAACAGGAAATTCAAAAAAAAGTAAACACAGACATTGATCAGCAGCAACGCGATTATTACCTGCGCCAGCAGATCAAAGTATTGCAGGATGAACTTGGATATGACGGCCCGGACAGAGATTTGGCTGACCTGAGAGATAAAGGAGCGAAAAAGCTGTGGCCAGAATATGTGGCCAGGCATTTTACTAAAGAATTGGAAAAAATTCAAAGAATGAATCCGGCGGCAGCTGAATATCCGGTGGCTATGAACTATGCTGAATTCCTGATTGATTTGCCCTGGAGTGAAGTAACCAAAGACAATTTTGATCTTAACAGGGCCAAAGAAATTTTAGATGCCGATCACTTTGGATTGGAAAAAGTAAAAGACCGGATTCTTGAATATCTGGCAGTTCTGAAATTGAAACAGGACATGAAAGGACCAATTCTATGCTTATATGGACCTCCCGGCGTGGGTAAGACTTCACTGGGTAAATCAATTGCTCATGCCCTTAACCGGCATTATGTCCGGGTTTCTTTAGGGGGCTTACATGATGAGGCTGAAATTCGCGGACACAGAAAGACGTATGTGGGGGCAATGCCGGGCAAGATTATTCAGAATATCAAAAAGGCAAAAACATCTAACCCCGTTTTCATCCTTGACGAAATCGATAAAGTAAATTCTGATTTTCGCGGAGATCCGGCCTCTGCTTTACTTGAAGTTCTGGATCCGGAACAAAATCATTCTTTTCAGGATAACTACCTCGAACTTGAGTATGACCTGTCAAAAGTTTTGTTTGTGGCTACAGCTAATTCCCTGGAAACCATTCACCCGGCTCTGAGAGACAGAATGGAAGTAATTGAAATTAATGGCTACACCCTGGAAGAGAAAATAGAAATTGCGAAACGTCATTTGATTCCTAAACAACGGAATGAACATGGATTGAAAACCAAACAGGTTAATTTTCATAAAAATGCATTAGTTAAGCTCATTGATGGTTATACGCGGGAGTCTGGAGTGAGAAATCTGGAGAGGCAAATCGGCACGGTAATCAGGAAGATTGCAAGGGCAGTGGCAATGAAGAAAAAATATAATACTACAATCACTGATAAACGGATTATAGAATTAATTGGGCCTGAAATCTTTGACAAGGAATTTTACCAGGAAAACAAAATTCCGGGAGTAGCTACAGGATTGGCATGGACACCCACCGGAGGTGAGATACTTTTCATAGAGTCCTCATTGAGCAAGGGCAAAGGAAAACTGACTCTCTCCGGTCATTTGGGAGAAGTGATGAAGGAATCGGCAATGGCCGCCCTTTCATTCCTGAAATCATATCATGAAAGTCTTGGTATTGACTATCGCGCATTTGATAAATATGATCTCCATATCCACGTTCCAGCCGGAGCGGTACCGAAAGATGGTCCATCAGCCGGTATCACTATTCTTTGCTCTTTGGCTTCTGTATTTACTCAAAGAACTATAAGACCAAAAGTAGCAATGACCGGAGAAATAACTCTTAGAGGAACTGTATTGCCGGTTGGTGGGATCAAAGAAAAGATTTTAGCAGCTAAGCGGGCAGGCATAAAGGAAATTATTCTATGCCACCGGAATAAAAAAGATATAGAAGAAATTGAATCATCTTACATTCGCGACCTGAAGATCCATTATGTTAGCACCGTTGCTGAAGTCTTAAATAAAGCTCTTCAAGGTAAAAAAGTAAAAGGTGCTCTTGAATTTGAATTAGACCTTAAAGCAGATTAGCAAATCAAATTATGGATATTGAAAATTTCTTAACACCCAGACAGATAGTTGAAGAGCTGGATAAATATATTATTGGACAGGATGATGCAAAACGAAATGTAGCTATTGCATTGCGAAACCGGTGGAGACGGATGATGGCGGATCCTGAAATCCAGAATGAAATCATTCCAAATAATATTCTGATGATTGGCGCAACCGGTGTCGGTAAAACTGAAATTGCCCGCAGACTTGCTAAGATTGCAGATGCTCCTTTTACAAAAGTAGAAGCCAGCAAATTTACCGAAGTAGGGTATGTGGGCCGTGATGTTGAAAGTATGGTTAGAGACCTTGTGGAACAATCGGTGAATTTGGTTAAGACAAGGAAGAAAGAGGAAGTAAAGGAGAAAGCGGAGCAAATTGTGGAAGAAATTATACTTGATGCTCTGATTCCACCTGTAAAAACCAACCCACAAGTATCATCTCAGGTTTATTCGACTGAAAAATCAGAGACCGGTGAGCAGCAGTTGTCAGAAGAGGAGTTGAATGAGCGAACGAGAGACCGGTTCCGCCAAAAAATAAAAAACCGGGAATTGGAGCAGCGCAAAATTGAGATATTGTTAAGGCAACCGGTGAATCCTGGTATTGGGATGATCGGCGGAGGTGTGATGGATGAATCATCTATGATTAACCTGCAGGAAATGCTGAATGGAATGATGCCAAAGCGACCCAAGAAAAGAAAAGTAACCATTGAGGAAGCCAGAAAGATTTTGCTGGAGGAAGAAGTTGCAAAACTCATTGATATGGACGAGGTTAAAGAAGAAGCAATTAGAAAAGCTCAA
This sequence comes from Cyclobacteriaceae bacterium, assembly GCA_036397995.1. GTDB lineage: Bacteria > Bacteroidota > Bacteroidia > Cytophagales > Cyclobacteriaceae > DASWHX01. The sequence continues at coordinate 2,984 of DASWHX010000083.1, read as the reverse complement.
AATACCGGAATTATCTTTATTGATGAAATTGACAAAATAGCTTCAAGTACAAGAACCAGCGGAGGTCCTGATGTAAGCAGAGAAGGTGTTCAGCGAGATTTGCTTCCGATTGTGGAAGGGACGACTGTTAATACTAAGTATGGTCACATCCAAACTGATCACATCTTGTTTGTTGCCGCGGGTGCATTCCATGTTTCCAAGCCATCGGATCTGATTCCGGAACTTCAGGGCAGATTTCCTATCAGAGTAGAACTTAAAAATCTCACCAAGCAGGATTTTATTAGAATTTTGAGCGAGCCCAAGAACGCGCTTTCCAGACAATATCAGGCTTTGTTCAAATCTGAAAAGGTTACTTTGGAATTTCATGGCAAATCGCTGGAGTCGATTGCAGATTTTGCATTTACGATTAATGAAAATGTTGAAAATATTGGGGCAAGAAGGTTACACACGGTCATGAGTCATTTACTCAATGAATTCTTGTTTGATGTTCCTGATAAAATCGGAGAAAACGCGCACGTGGTTATTACAAAAGAAATGGTGGAGGAAAAGTTAAGTACTCTTGTAAAAAACAGGGATTTGAGCCAATTTATTCTTTAACTTTTTTTGGATAATCGTATAAAAGCATTTTCCCGGTACCAAAATTTATATCCTTCCACGGTTTATTGAATTCAATGCCCACAATGCCGGTGGTCGGGATATTATCAATTTTAAGATTGCTCAGAGAATTAGCGAAATAGGTTAACCCGGGGTTGTGTCCGAAGAGAAAAACTATCCTAAATCGGGGAGGTATCTTTTTTAGAATGCTAAGCAGGGTATTTGTACTGGCATGAAAAAGTTCCCAGTCATATTTGATCTCACTTTCATCATATCCCATTTCTGAACTAATTATCTCAGCGGTTTTTCGGGCTCTTAAGGCCGGGCTGGATATTATCAGATCAGGTATTATACTTTGTAATTTTAATCGTCTTGCCATTTCAGGCGCGTCACGCTCACCGCGGTTGTTGAGTGGTCTTTTCGAATCTTCAAGCTCCGGTTGCTTCCAACTTGATTTTGCATGTCGAATCAGGTACAGTGACGGCACGATTTGGGTTAATTGGTTATCCTGACAATTTCGTCAAAAACCTTATGGATGTCAATCAAATTCATGCATGCATGGTCGCCTCGCCAGCAGGGTTTATCGCCAAATACTGAACAAGGTCTGCAAGTAAGTTCCTTTTCTGAAATTTCAATAGGTAATTCTTCTCCGGAATTAACCGGGCCGAAACCCGCGTACCGATGCGTTGATCCCCAAATGGTCATTAAGCGGATTCCGGCCAGGGCACCCAGATGCATGTTTGCTGAATCCATGCTTACCAGCAGCGAAAGCTTTTTCATGAGATGAATTTCATCTGACAAATCGCCCTTTCCACCCACATAATAGGTGCTGGAAAACTTCTCTTCCCAAAGTTTAAGATGAGGAGCTTCCTTCAGGCTTCCAAATAAAAGCACATTAAATTTGCCCGATTCAGAAATCAGCTTTAATAAATGCTCCATCTTATGTAGAGGTAAAACTTTGGTTTGCCACTTTGCAAATGGTGCAATGCCAATTAATTTTTTGTCATCAGAAATTTTCAATTCTTCAAAAACAGACTTTGCAAATGAATTTTCTGCATCCGGTAAATATGGTCCATGCTCAAGCTTTGTAGGAAAACCTGCCTCTCTGAATATATTCAAATACTGCTCGGTCGCGTGGGGCAAAGGTTGGAAGATCTTATTATGCTTTCTTGTTAACGCATTTCTTTCTTTGCGTGATTTTTTAAGTCTGAATACTTCTTTGCCCTTAATGCGTAAAAAAAAATTGAGAAGAAAAGTTCTAAGAACCTGGTGCGCGTCAATTACAGTTTTGAAATTGAATGAATTATTTAGAAGCTCAGATAATTTATACATTCCAAAAAACCCCTTATACTTTTTTGTGTTTACTGGATAAATGATTAGCCTTTCAATTCCATGAAACAGCGGCGCAAAGTCTTCTTTAGTGACAAGAATGATTGTATATGCCGAATGTTGGTGAAGAAATGAGGTGAGTGCCGGGTAAAGTAATCCTAAATCCCCCAGTGACGAAAACCTAACAACCAGAATATTTTTGACCGGATCTGAATTCAAGGATTTTGTGCTGATTTTTTATAGAGTACAGGGTTTAGGGTATTATCGTTATACATTTTCATTTGCCTGTACACCTTCATATATCGATCACCATTTCTGATGTCCTTAACAAGCTGATCGAAGCAAAGCTCCATATCAGAAGATTGCTCAATTAAGATCTCAAGTTTTAATTTACATTTATTAATGTGCTCTTCGCCGACATCTTTTCGCTCCACTTGCTCAGCCATGTGATATACTTTTAAAGTTAGAATTGACATTCTGTCCAAGAGCCACGCCGGTGTTTCTGAATTCATTCCGGCTCCTTGTTTTAATTCAATATTACCAAAGAAATTAAGAAACCAGTCATCCATTTTTTCAACTGTATCTGTTCGATCCTGATTTGATTTATCTATCCTTCTTTTCAGCTCAACAAGTTCGGCCGGAGAAATATCCGGATCTCTGATTAAATCTTCAAGGTGCCACTGCACAGTATCAATCCAATTTTTTTTGTAAAGCAATTCCTCAATTGAACCTTCGGAATAGGGATTCTGACTCGCCGCGTCTATCTTATCCGTCTTATGATAATTAACGACTGATTCATTAAAAATTCTGTTGCAATCCTTCGCTTTCATACTTCAAAAATAAGTCAACAGGAATTAACTTCTTTATTCAGGAAAATAAAAGTCAAAAATAATCTCGTTCAGACACTTCAGGTGTCCTTTAGGACATTTATCATATCCTTTAGCGCTGCAAGGTCTGCAATCGAGCCGGTTATTTTGCAATATTTTGAATTTAGTTTTGTACGGATATTTTCCGAATTCAGGAATTGTATTTCCCCAAATAGTAAATACCTCCTTTTTAAA
>DASWHX010000082.1:0-5663 GCA_036397995.1 Cyclobacteriaceae bacterium | reverse complement strand
CATTCAGATATATTATACTATCAGTTTCAATTTCCGGCGTTAAAGTAAAAGTCAGGTGAGGTATTGTTTGCTCAACAACCGGCTCATCAAGTATCAACTCTAATAAATTGGGAGCAATGAATGAAGCCTGAACCACGGAAGGTGCAATCTCATCTTCCTCAAGATTGAATACGGAATTTTGACTACCGGGTGTGCCTCCTGATTCACTTTCGGAGGCCTTCCAATTGCTCTGGTTATAACAATTCAAAACCGGATTTATTCTTTCAAGCGTATATCCGCCATCATCTTTGTTTTCATCACCGTACCAGGAATTGGAATAATAAACAGAATCTATCACAACACCTGCCGCATCTCTGATAATCAGAAAATCGCCGGTATTATTCTGGCTTGGCCAGGGAGATGCGCCAAGAACATACCCGAAACCGGCATACTGAGATACATAAGCGGTTGGACAAATTATTAGCATTGAATCGGGGAGAAGTAAGAATGAGCCTAGAGTTGTAAGCGTTGAGCCGTCGGTAATTTGCCAACCGGCTAATTGAAAAGGGTTTGTTGATGTATTATAGAGCTCAATGAATTCAGCTTCAGGAAGCTCTATTGCAGGAGAAGGATCAGGAAAGATTTCATTAATTATAACATCACCCTTTCCTGCTGGTATTTCTACGAAGTATAAAAAATCTAGCTGAAAAGGTTCAATAACATTATTAAAATTATCTGAAATCCCCTGCACAAATAGTTGATGATTAAATCCATTCGTAAATGCTTCACCAAAGGTTAGATTTACCTTGCTGGAATTATCACTGTCAAACACGATTTGTATCGGAAGCTGCGAATTCAAAACAAAATTTTCGGGCAAAACAGTACCGGGAAGTAGCGGTTCATTGAAAACCAGCATCAGTGAATTCTCATTGAGAATAGAATAGTTAGCAAGCATTGGTGGGAATAAATCTATATAGGGATCTCCGGAGATAGTAATATTATCCAGGTAAAATTTATCTGATCGCGTTGAAGTGTATTTACACATTAACCCACAATAAAATGACCGTGCAAAGTCATTTTCCTGAACCACACCCTCGGAGTAATAAACCCCGGTTGTACCAATATCAGAGAACAATTCCCAATTGCCCTGGTCATCCCTGGTAACTTTTACTGAGACATCCACCGCAGAAGTATTAATACTGCCATCGAGACCATCAATCAAAATTGTTTCAACAAGTCCATTTTGTTTTATAAGACTAATATCATCGGAACTGCCGCCTATCCTTACAAAGTAACCGTGCAGCGGCCCGGCAAGATTAGCGGAGTCAGAAACCAGGTAAAATTTCGCGTAGTTACTGGAAGACGGATTGAAATCCAAACGAACTCTGAATTCCCAGGTGGCATTGTTTATGCTTTCTGAGGTTGTGGCGAGGTAAGAAATACCTTCCACGGCAGGTGCAATCAAATGCAATTCCTGAGACAATATCTCGAAATTAGTTACATCTCCAAACCAGGCCGGGGAATTCAAAAACTCATTATCTGAAAAATCCTCGCTAACTTGCGCTGATAGGATAACATGCGCAAAACACAGTACAACAAGTAGAAGTTGTTTCATATCCTTTTATTTGAAAAGTATAAAGTAAACACAAAATAATCATAAATGAAAGTAGCCGTAATAGGAGTTACGGGTTTAGTGGGTCAGGTTTTTCTTAAAGTATTGGAGGAGAGAGATCTCCCGGTGGAAATTCTAATCCCGGTAGCGTCGGAGAAATCCATCGGTTCATCAGTAACCTTCCGGGGGAAGGAATGGGAAATAATCGGGATTGATAAAGCCATCGAAGAAGTACCCGATGTAGCATTGTTTAGTGCGGGAGGAGCAGTATCCCTTGAATATGCTCCAAAATTTGCGACAAAAGGTACGGTTGTAATTGATAACTCCTCAGCCTGGAGGATGCACAAGGATATAAAACTGGTTGTGCCTGAAATTAATGGAGCGCAGCTCAATGAAAATGATAAAATAATCGCCAATCCAAATTGCTCTACAATCCAAATGGTTGTCGCATTGAATGAGCTTCACAAGAAGTATCAAATCAAAAGAATTGTAGTGAGCACGTATCAGTCCGTTACGGGAACAGGTAAAGATGCCGTGACTCAACTTATGGGAGAGAGAAAACGCGAAAATGTGCCGAAAATTTATCCACACGTGATTGACATGAACGCGATACCGCACATTGATACATTTCTCGAAAACAATTACACGAAAGAGGAAATGAAAATGGTGAATGAAACCCGAAAAATTTTAGGGAATGAAAATATTCGAATCACTGCGACATGTGTACGACTTCCGGTGATGGGCGGCCATTCCGAATCTGTTAATGTTGAATTCCATAACGAATTTGAAATTACAGATGTAATGAACATTCTTTCAGAAACTGAAGGGGTAATTGTTCAGGATAATGTATCAGAAAATATTTACCCCATGCCACTGCTTGCTCTAGGTAAAGATGATGTGTTTGTGGGAAGAGTCAGAAGGGATGAATCACAACCGAAAACGCTGAACCTGTGGATAGTTTCTGACAATCTTCGTAAAGGTGCCGCTACAAATGCAGTTCAAATTGTCGAATATTTGCAACATTGCGAACTGATTCCCACATAAAAACCCGATCTTTTTGGATTGCTTAAATTGAACCCCATCCATGACAGCTCTCAGCTTCGTAGCATGCTACACTGTGCGCCGGCTTCGTTTAAGCCTTCTTGTTGGGCGTCGGTTTTCTTTCAACTAATTGTTACAAAGTTGTTCTCAATTTTTACGTTAAAGTTTATCTCAGCTTTTAATGCTTTAAAAACTTTAATTACTGTGTCAATTGTCGCGCTGTTTGTACTGCTCTCAAGTTTGGATATCTGCGCTTTTTGAACACCCACAAGTTTTCCCAACTCTTCTTGAGTCAAGTTACGCTCTTGTCTTGCTGCTTTAATCATCTTTCCCAAAACGTCCATACGAAGTTCATATTCGTAGTCATCTCTTTTCTTTGTCCCAACTTTGCCGATGTACTTCTCTTTCATCTCGGCAAGTGTGTATGTTTTCATTCTTTTTGCCATAATGATTTATCTTTTTGTTTTTTTGTCAAAATATCGTTCTCTAATTCTTACTGCTCTTTCTATTTCGTTTGCAGGAACTTTATCAACTTTTTTAATGAATCCATGGGTCGCGATTACCAAAGTTTTCTTGTTGTCAGTCTTATCCCAAAATGCTAAAAGTCGAATTTGAAGTCCTTCGTACTTCGTCCTAAACTCCCAAATATCTTTCTTTAATTTTTAAAAAATCTTGGGTCATTTGTCTGTTCTGCGAGGTCAATGTTGTAAAGTATTTTCTTAACGGTCTTTAGTTTTAAGGCCGCAATGAACTCGTCCGCTTCTTCTAAAAATCTCGTGTCAAAATATCTCATTAACCATGTCCTGGTTCAACGAGGCAAAGATAATAAAAGTTTCCAATTATAGAAACTATATTTTCCATCAATTCTTAGGGAGAATCTTTCATAAAAGCTTCTGACTAACGTTTGCGTTATGGCTTTAAAATCAAATATTTACAAAACCAAGAAGTAGGATTACACGTACTTTTACTGTTGTCGACTGGATTGCGGGCCCGGAAGTTTTATGGTGTTGGATTGAGAAATCCAACTAATTAACCAGGCACGGATATGAATATCCGGCCTACTGCGGGTTGATATTAGTTTGTCTTTCTTCTTCATTTATTCATTTTTAATCTTTGCTCTGTAGGAGCATTCTGTTTGTAGTTATCGCAGAATACAACAACCGTAAGCTCCGTAGGAGCGACCTGTTTTATTTATCCATTCAAACAAATATTTTTCATCGTATTCAATTTCAAATTTTTTCAGGAAATCAATTATTCCTCTCTGAAGGTTTACTTTTTATGATGTTCTTCCTGATTCAAAATATATTTGATTACCGTATCAATCTGGCTTCTTGAATAAGAGAACGCACCAAAGCCTTCCTGCCAATTAAATTTACCTTTTAGCCATTTCTTATCATTAATAAAATTAGACGAACCTGCTTTTATATCTTTTGTCAAATCTGAAATTGCCATTGATGGTTTCGAACCAACAAGAAGATGTATGTGGTCTGGCATATAAAATATTGAAAGCATTTTTTGTTCACGCTTTTGCACAATGCCGGTAATGTATTTATGCAATTCTTCGCGGTGTGATTTTTAAATAAAGATTTGCCCTGCCTTTGACTGCAAAGACAATCTGAATATAAATTTGCGTGTAGGTGTTTGGCATATTTCAGGTCGCTCCTCCGGAGCTTACTTATTGCATTGTTTCATTTTCTACAAACAGGTTGCTCCTTTGGGACTTAACGGGAGCTCACGCTTGAGGGTAGGGCTAAAAATCCCTTTCTGTTCAATTTTTACAATTGAATGTGACATAATTACCCAGCGGCTTTTTTAGCAACCACTATATTTGAGTGTTTTGAACAATTGCTAATGATAAAGAGAATAATCAATCGAGCTATATATCATTTGGGCAGATTTCTATGCCAATATCGCGGAAAATGGTTCGTGGATAAAATTGCAGATAAGACCTATTTGTTCCTGAGACATCTTAATAATGTAAACTTTCAGCCCTCTAAAAATGGGGAGCACCGGATTATCGAGATTATTTCAAAGCATAAACCGAAGTGTATTTTTGATGTAGGAGCTAATATCGGAGAATGGAGCCAATGTGTATCCCAAATGAATCCCGAAGCAACCATTCACTCTTTTGAAATTGTCTCCTCAACGTATCAGCAACTGCTCACTTCCATAAAAGACAATACAAACATAAGAGCCAATAACTTTGGACTCTCTGACAAGAATGAAAGCATTACCATTAGTATGGCAGATGACTCCTCTACGGCAACAAGCTGCAAGATTATTGGAATGAAATCCCATGAAGAATACTACAAGCAAGATTATGAGTGTGAAGTAAGAAAGGCCAGCGATTATATTAACAGTAGTAAAATAGCTAAAATCGATTTTGTAAAAATTGATGTTGAGGGAATGGATCTCAAAGTAATAAAAGGATTCGAAAATGAAATTGATAAAGTGCGGGTAATCCAGTTTGAATATGGAATTTTTAACATTGCTTCACATGATCTGCTGACGGATTTTTGCTACTTTCTAAATACACGAGGGTTTATTGTGGGAAAAATTTTCCCCCTTGTAGTTCAATTTTTTGAGTATCAGTTTCAATTTGAAAATTTTCATGGATCCAATTATATCGCAGTTAGAAAGGATGACATGAAATTAATAGATGACCTCAAAAGATTTGGGTAGCAAAGACAATTCATTAGACAAGCCCCCACCCGATACTTAGAATAATTACCTTCAGATTACCTGTTGATATCATCCTTAAAAATGAATAAAAAGTTTCCCACCCTTTGCCTCCCACAGTCGGCGCAGATATTCATATCCGTGCCAACTTAATAGCAGGATATCCTTATCCGCCCTACCACCCAACAAATTACTAAATTTACCAACCAAAGCTATACTTCATGAGTGATAAATATACTATCCACAATGAAGCAGGATTCCACATTGTTATTTTACTGTTGCCGACTGGATTGCGGGCCCGGAAGTTTTTTGGTGTTGGATTGAGAAATCCAACCAATTAACCAGGCACGGA
>DASWHX010000081.1:0-3222 GCA_036397995.1 Cyclobacteriaceae bacterium | reverse complement strand
GCAGAACCCATAACTTTTCGTAAGGCAACTTCCTTTGCTCTTTGGAACGATCTGGCGGTTGTTAAGTTAATAAAGTTGATTGCCGCGATCAATAATATAAACCCGGCAATGGAAAGAGCTACAAGTATTGATCTTTCACTGCTATTAGATTCCAGCTCCTGATAGAGATTGGACTTAAGATGAATATCCCTTAGTGGTTGTAATTTCAATTCAATTCCCGGGGCCAGGTTTGGCGGAAAATTTTTAATAACAAATTCAGCCAACTCAGCATTGAATTGCTGCGCTTCCAATCTTTTGGGGAGCTTGACGTAAGTGTGAACCGGGTTCCAATACCATCCTTCCCAATGCCATCTGTTTCCACTTGCTTTAAAGATCTCTCCTATATTCAATAAGGGAGCAAGGAATTCAAAATGAAAGTGTGAATTAACGGGAACGTCTTTGGCAACTCCCCGCACAGTGAAATCAAGACTATTTTCAAATTGAATCACTTTGCCAATGGGATCTTCACCAGGAAAATACTTTTGAGCCATTTTCTCAGTAATAACCAGGGTTTGAGGTTCTTTAAGTACGGTTTTCGGATCCCCAATTATTAGCGGAAAGCTAAATATTTCGAAGAAACTGCTATCCACAAAAAATACTTTGTCTTCATAAAAATGCGCGTCATCTTCCAGGTAAGACATAAGAGGAATCTTTTGCCAGGTCTGATACATACGCGTTACCTTCACATCCGGATAATTAGTCCATAATGTTGGCCCAACTGACCATGGCAATGAAGCTGAATTTTCAATTAATTCTCCGTCTTCTTCAAATTTTTCCGTAATTCTGAAAATTCGTTCTGAATCCCGGTGAAAGGAGTCGTAACTTCTTTCCTGGATAATGAAAATGATGATGAGAAGTGAGCACGCTATGCCCAACGCCAGACCCATAATGTTCAGTCCGGAATAAAAAGAATTTTTACCCATTATGCGGGTGGCAATTTTCAGATAATTTCCTATCATAAGATTTTGGCTGTACAATTTTGATTTCTTTTTGAACCTGATATTATAACTATTAAATGATTTCATAACGTCGAGAATAAAATAAGCCCTGGCATTCCAGGCTCCTTTGGAATTAATCCTCTGATAAAACGACTCATGCAAATCTCCCTGGATTTCATCAAGGTATTCGGCATCACAAAACCATTCTAAAATTTGGTCAGCCCATTTCGGGGGACTCTGATTCTTTTTAATCATTTTGAAAAACTATTTCGCCAGCGAGAGTTCCCACAATTTTGATCGGTTGTCTCTGATTTCCGCTAACGTCTTTCTACCTAAATTGGTAATATCATAAATGCGTTTGCTTCTGCCGCCCCTTTCTTTGCTGGCACCCCCAACCCGGGATTGAATCATTTTCTTAGATTCAAGACGCCGTAAAACCGTATGCACGGCAGGAATCGAAATTGACTTTCCTGTGTGGATGGTATATTGTTTGGCCACAGAGACCCCATAAATCTCCTCGTCCTTTGCCATTACCAAAAGGAGGACTATTTCCTCCAGGGAACCTATGATATTATTCATTTCTATCTATTTGATTAACAATTGTATTATAAATACGAAAAAACAGGTTAATGAGTTTTAATTCAGACAAACTTTTGGTTATCAACTCCTTCCAAAAGCTTTGGTAAACGGAAAAGTTAAATCTTTGAAGGGAAGAACACTCCGCAAAAGATCTTCCCACTCGGTCCATGATTGACAATTATTTCCACGTGCTGAAGGGTTTCAAAGCATAAATCATTCACACTATTCAAAATCATTCACACTATTCAATTGTTTATTTTTTTATAGCTTTAGAAAAAATCGCTAAATCCAGTAAATGAAATACGGATTTGTTATAGACAACAGGAAGTGCATTGGATGCCACGCCTGCACGGTGGCTTGCAAATCTGAACATGATGTTCCTATCGGTGTAAACCGGACCTGGGTAAAGCAAGTGGAGAAGGGAGAATTTCCAAATTCAAAAAGGGTGTTCTCAGTGTTGAGGTGCAATCATTGCACTGATGCTCCATGCGTGGAAATTTGTCCTGTAACCGCGTTATTTATCAGGGCTGATGGAATTGTTGACTTCAATAATGACCGGTGCATCGGCTGCAAATCGTGCATGCAAGCCTGTCCTTACGATGCTTTATATATTGATCCCGATACTCATACGGCGGCCAAATGCAATTATTGTGCACACAGAATTGAAATCGGTCTGGAACCTGCTTGTGTAAATGTTTGTCCGGAACACGCGATTATTTCCGGGGATATGGACAATCCTGCTACAGAGATTTCAGAAATTCTCGCCCGGGAGCAGACCACGGTAAGGAAGCCTGAAAAAGGTACGGATCCGAATGTATTTTATATCGATGGAGACTTTACTTCGCTTAATCCGGCTGCAACGGAGCGCAGCGACCAATACATCTGGGGATCACAGGATAAAGGGGTTGGGCACTATTCCCGTTTTATGGAAAATGTTTCGGCTTCAAAAGATAAAGAAGCCATGAAGCACGAATTGGAAAATTCAACCTTGAGCCCTGCTGAAATTTCATTTGCCGGAGAAAGCAGAAAAAAAAGCGTTGAAATTCTAATGGAACGCGCAAAGGCAAGCCGTGTCTATGATACTCCCGATAAAGGCATTTTGTGGGGATGGGAGGTTTCTGCTTATATTCTTACAAAAGCGATCGCTTCAGGAGTAATTATAATTCCTTTCATTGGAATGCTTTTGGGTATTGATGGTATTAGCGACACCATAATATATACATCTGGTATCGTAAGTGTTGTATTCCTGCTCTTAACCGGAATTCTACTCGTTAAAGATCTGGATCAACCCAAACGATTCCTTTATGTCTTATTGAGGCCCCAATGGAATTCATGGCTGACCCGTGGCGGATATGCCATTACACTAATGGGTGGGTTTACAACATTTTGGCTTCTCGGAAAATATTTTGGAATAGGTTTCCTCTCCAACATCTTCTTATGGCTGGCCGCGATTATGGCACTGATTGTTGCCGTTTACACAGCTTTCCTTTTCGCCCAGGCTAAAGGAAGAGATTTTTGGCAAAGCCCGGTGTTGGTTTTGCATATGATGATTCATTCATTTATGGCGGGTTCCGCGGCATTTACCATTTTGTTCGCAATGGTTCAGCCCGCCACCGAATTAATTACTTTCACTCATACAGTTTTGGCAGGTTCCATAATCATTAAT
>DASWHX010000080.1:0-10655 GCA_036397995.1 Cyclobacteriaceae bacterium | reverse complement strand
TAAGATAATGGCAAAGAAGATAACCATATTGGGTGCTGGAGAAAGTGGTGTTGGGGCCGCAATATTGGCGATAGCCACGGGATATGAAGTGTTTGTCTCCGATTCAGGATCAATTAAAGAAGAATTTAAAAAAGAATTGGAACTGAGGAATATTATTTATGAAGAAGGGCTGCATTCCGATATAATTTTTGATTCAGCAGAGGTAATAAAAAGTCCGGGGATACCCGAGGATGCAGAAATCATTACAAAAATCAGATCGAAAAACATACCTGTTATTTCAGAACTTGAATTTGCTTCTAGGTTCACTTCAGCAAAAATTATTCTGATTACCGGTACTAACGGTAAGACTACGACAACGCTTTTAACTCACCATTTATTGAAATCTGCGGGAATTGATGCAGGCCTGGCCGGTAACGTTGGATTTAGCCTGGCCAGAATGATTGCCGATGATCCAAAAGAAGTTTATGTAGTAGAGGTTAGCAGTTTCCAACTGGACCAGTCCTATAAGCTCAAAGCGGATATCGCGGTCCTGCTCAACATCACACCAGATCACCTGGACAGATACGGAAATGATCTAACCAATTATATCAATTCCAAGTTTCGGGTAATTCAAAACATGAAAGCAGGTGATCCTTTCATTTGTAATTATGATGATGATATAATCAAAACAAGAATTGAATCGCGAAATATTTTGCCCGAAGTAATAAAGGTTTCTTTAAGAAATGAAGTTGAAACAGGTGGCTATTTGGAAGGTGATATAATTACTACCAGGTTAAAGGAGAAAGAATACAGGTTTAATACCATTGAACTTCCCCTAAAAGGAAACCACAATGCGGTTAACATGATGGCTTCTATACTATGCGCTATGAATTTTGGAATAGGCCATCAAAGTATTCTTGAAGGAATAAAATCCTTCAAGAATGCACCGCATAGGATGGAACACGTGACAGCAATAAAGGGAATTGACTTTGTGAATGATTCCAAAGCAACAAATGTCGATTCTGCCTATTATGCCTTGGGAAGTTATCCCGCCATTGTCTGGATCGCAGGTGGTAAAGATAAAGGCAACAATTATGATCAGCTGCGGGAATTTGCCCGTGAGAAGGTAAAGGCGCTTGTGTGTTTAGGCAAAGATAACAGCAAACTCCTGAATTATTTCCGGGGAGTTGTACCATCAATTTCCGACACTCATACCATTAAGGATGCGGTCAGGAAAGCTTTTTCCCTTGCACAAAAAGGAAATACGGTGCTGCTTTCTCCTGCCTGCGCAAGTTTCGACTTGTTTAGAAATTACGAAGACCGGGGTGATCAGTTCAGAAATGAAGTACTGGAATTGAAAAAAGAATTGGAAAAGGAAAATAACCGTGTGCTATGATAAAGAAATGGGTAGATAAAAATCTTCAGGGTGATCCGGTAATCTGGATTATAGTATTTGCATTGTCTTTGATTTCAATCCTGGTCGTATATAGTGCAACAGGAACTTTGGCATTTCGCAGAATGGAAGGCAACACAGAATATTATTTATTCAAGCATACCTTCCTCGTTATTCTTTCCTTTTTTGCTATGTGGGTAGCTCATAAAATTGACTACAGGTATTATTCAAAACTTTCAAAAATAGCGTTATGGCTATCTATCCCTTTATTAATCTATGCATGGAAGGCCGGAGTCAACGTTAACGAAGCTTCAAGATGGATTACCATTCCAATTATTAACCAGGTTTTCCAACCCAGTGATTTAGCTAAACTGGCTTTGATAGCCGCATTAGCAAGTATGCTTAGCCGCAGACAACAAAATATTGAAGACTTTAAGGAATCTCTGTTCCCAATCCTTTTATGGTGCGGTGTGATTTGCGGACTTATAGGTATGGCAAATTTGTCAACTGCAATCCTGCTGTTTGCAACTTGCGTACTGTTAATGTTTATTGGAAGAGTTCCGGTAAAATATCTGGCAATGTTAATGGTAGTGGGTTTGCTTGCCGGTAGTATCGTTATTTCAGTTGGACAACGTGGTGAAACGGGAATTAACCGGATTAAATCATTTCTGGACAGAAAAGAAATCCCATTCCAGGCTGAACAATCTTTTATAGCGATATCAACCGGGGGCATAACAGGGAAAGGGCCGGGCCAAAGCGATAGAAGGAATTTTCTCCCCCACCCGTATTCAGATTTCATTTTCGCAATCATAGTAGAAGAGTATGGGATGATAGGGGCATTAATAGTAATCAGCTTGTACCTGGCCTTGTTATACCGTGGTATGGTAACCGTAGCAAATAGTCAGCGTGCTTACGGCGGTCTTTTGTCGGCAGGATTGAGTTTCGCGCTCGTAATCCAGGCCATGGTGAATATGGGTGTGGCAGTTGGTCTCGGTCCGATAACCGGACTGCCGCTGCCTTTGGTTAGTATGGGCGGAACGTCCCTTTTATTTACTGGTATCTCTCTGGGCATAATTCTTAGTGTAAGCAGGGGTGAGGTTGATGAGGAATGGAATATTCAAACTGGTGAACTTAAAAATATTGCGAAAGCGGCTTGATGAATGAAGTGAAATCATATCGATTCATTATCAGTGGTGGAGGAACCGGTGGTCATGTATTTCCTGCATTGGCAGTTGCTCACGAATTACGACTTCAATTCGGAAATCCTGAAATTCTGTTTGTGGGAGCCAAAGGAAAAATGGAAATGACAAAAGTTCCGGAAAATGGGTACAAAATTATTGGACTCAACATCCGCGGATTGCAGCGAAGTCTTTCCTTTTCAAATTTGCTGTTTCCATTCAGGCTCATTAGCAGTTTATTCAAGGCGCGGTCGATAATTAAAGAATTTAGACCTGATGTGGCCATCGGATTTGGCGGCTACGCCAGCGCTCCTGTTCTATGGGTGGCTGCACAGATGGGCGTTCCAACGATAATCCAGGAGCAGAACTCTTACGCGGGGATTGCCAACAAGATACTGGGAAAGAAAGCATTCAAAATATGTGTGGCTTATGAAGAAATGGATAAATACTTTTCTAAAGATAAGCTTGTGCTCACAGGCAACCCTGTCAGAAAGGAAATAATGAATTTGGAAAATAAGAAAAGTGAGGCAATCTCTTATTTCGAACTGGATCCAGGCAGGAAAACATTGCTGGTGTTGGGAGGAAGTTTAGGAGCAAGGTCTATCAATGAAAGCATAATCGGGAATTTGCAGACGCTTGCTGAATCCGGAATTCAAATGATTTGGCAAACGGGACAGATTTATTACGAGGAAATGATTTCGCGGTCAGTGAGAATAAATTTCCCGGAGATTCGGATCCATAAATTCCTGGATCGCATTGACCTCGCCTATTCAGCAGCTGATGTAGTAATCGCCCGGGCGGGTGCCCTTACCATCGCCGAATTATGTGTGGCAGGAAAAGCCAGCATTCTGGTTCCTTCACCCAATGTGGCAGAGGACCACCAAACGCGGAATGCAAATTATCTGGCGGCCAGGGATGCAGCTTTAATGATCCCGGATAAAGAGGCGGTCGGGAAATTAGTGCGGCAAGCCCTTGAACTTTTGAATAATACAGATAAACAAGAGCAGTTAAAAACTAACTCTTCCGCAATGGCTAAAACTGATGCCGCGAGGGAGATAGTTGAGCAGCTAAAAATCGTACTGAAATGAATCTGAACAAAACAGATAATATTTACTTCATTGGCATCGGGGGCATCGGTATGAGTGCTCTTGCCAGGTGGTTTATTCTGCAGGGTAAAAATGTTGCCGGCTATGACCGAACCCAAACTGCTTTAACCGCTCAGCTGGAATCAGAAGGGATGCTGATTCATTACGAAGATGACGTCAATCTGATTCCGCAGTCATTCCGGGATGCAAACAATACACTACTAGTATTTACACCCGCGATACCAAAAGATCACAAAGAATATAATTACTTTAATGAAAAGGGATTTGAAATCAGAAAACGGTCTGAAGTACTGGGACAAATCACTAAAAATAGATTCACCATAGCGGTAGCCGGAACTCATGGTAAAACCACTACCTCCAGCATGATTGCCCACATTCTGAAACAAAATGGACATGATATGGTCGCATTCCTGGGCGGTGTGTCAACTAATTATGAAAACAACTTCATTTACCATAACCCGGAAAGCAAAGAAGCAGTGGTTGTAGCGGAAGCAGACGAATTTGATCGCTCTTTCCTTCAACTAAAACCTGACATCGCCGTGATTACCTCAGCCGACGCGGATCATCTGGATATCTATGGTGATAAATTGACCATGGAAGAATCATTCAAAGAATTTGCCGGGAAAATCGCGAAGGCAGGGACTCTGTTCATCAACAATAGGATTGCTTCAAAATTTCAAGTCCCGGAAGGTGTTGATAAGAAGACATATTCCCGGGTAGATGGAGATCTTAAATCGGAAGGCTTGAGAATTAAAGGCGGTAATTTCATTTTTGATTACCAGAACGGTATGGGCACCATTCAGGATCTTACTCTTTCAGTTCCCGGATTTCATAACGTGGAAAACCTCATTGCCGCGGTAGGTGTTTGCCTTAAACTTGGATTATCCAAAGAAGAAATTTCTTCAGCCGTTAAAACTTATACCGGAGTAAAACGACGATTTGAATACATCCTGAAATCAGAAAATCTCGTTTATGTGGACGATTATGCCCATCACCCGGTTGAAATAGAAGCATTTCTGAAATCAATGAGAAGCCTGTATCCCGGCAAGAAAATTACCGTAGCGTTTCAACCTCACCTGTTTAGCCGCACCCGCGATTTCACTGTTGAGTTTGCGGAAAGTCTCTCGCTGGCTGATAAGGTGATCCTGTTGGACATCTATCCGGCGCGCGAACTGCCGTTAACGGGCGTTACTTCTGAAATCATTTTCGACCGGATTACAGCCAAAGAGAAAATACTTTGTAAACACGGTGAATTGATCGGAAAGTTAACTGCTGAAAAAGATTTGGAAGTGCTGGCAACAGTGGGTGCTGGAGATATTGATCAGTTAGTTGAACCAATTAAAAATATGTTAACAAAAAAATATGAACTGGAGAAGTAAAAGTCTTTGGCTGCCCATCCAGATTGTATGCATGGCAGCCCTGGTGATAATCGCAATCAGTTTCGTTAACAGGAAACAGGAGGAAACTATGTATAAAGATTTGCTGGTTTCAATTGAAGACCGGTATGAGAATTTCTTTGTGGATGAAGAGGATGTTATAGCTATGATCACTGATAACGGGGAAAAAGTTTTTGAAGGAAAATTCATCACGGAACTGGATATAAAACTCCTTGAGGATAAAGTGAAAAATGAAAGTTTTATTAAAGATGCGGAGGTATACCGGGACCTGAAAGGGAATGTTTTAGTGCGCGCGACCCAGCGAAGACCCATAGCAAGGATAATCTCCGAAAGCGGCAATCACCGGTATATTGCTGCTGATGGTACCGTCCTGCCGGTTAGCAGGAAATATACGGCGAAGGTCGTATTAATACGTGGACTTGAAACATTAAAGCCGGGAGATAATATTCTTAATATGGAAGAAACCCTGAATCTAATGGATGTGCTGGAATTTATTTACAAGGATGAATTCTGGAAGGCACAAATTACTGAAATAGAAATTCAGAGGAATGGAGATCTTATTCTTTACACCCAGGTCTCCAGGCAGTATGTAGAGTTCGGTAAACCGGAAATTGTTGAGAATAAGTTTGCCAGGCTCAAAATCTTTTACAAGGATATACTTCCACGAAAAGGTTGGAATGTGTACGAACGAGTGAATTTGAAATTTAAAGACCAAATAATCTGTGAATAAAATTGAATCACCAACTAACTGTAAATAATTATGGAACATGAAAAAATCGTTGTCGGACTTGATATTGGGACAACCAAGATCTGCGCGATAGTTGGCCGTAAGAATGAATATGGCAAACTCGAAGTGCTCGGTTTGGGAAAGGCAGTTTCCGACGGAGTTATCCGCGGAATTGTAACCAATATCGACAAAACCATCCAGGCAATTGAAAAAGCCGTCAAAGAGGCCGAAGATCAGGCAGGTATTGATATTCGGGTTGTTAATGTAGGTATCGCCGGTCAGCACATCAGGAGCACCATCCACCATGGTAGTATTACCCGAGGGTCTATGGATGATGAAATTACTGTGGAAGATGTGAATAAGCTGACCAATGATATGTACAGAATTGTTATTCCACCGGGAAGTGAAATCATCCACGTAATGCCACAAGATTACATTGTGGATTATGAGGAAGGAATTAAAGATCCGGTGGGAATGTCAGGTGTAAAACTTGAAGCGGATTTCCATGTTATCACGGCTCAGACAAATGCAATCAATAACATTAACAAATGTGTGCGAAGAGCCGGCCTTGAAATAGAGCACCTGATCCTGGAACCACTTTCATCATCCCTCGCTGTACTTAGCGAGGAAGAGAAAGAAGCCGGTGTGTGCCTGGTTGATATCGGCGGAGGAACTACCGATATCGCCGTCTTTCATGATAATATTATCCGTCACACCGCGGTGATTCCATTCGGTGGAAATATCATGACCGCGGATATAAAGCAGGGCTGCATGGTAATGAATCACCAGGCAGAGCTTTTAAAAACCCGCTTTGGAAAAGCGATTGCCGAAGAAGCAAGCCCGAATGAAATTGTAAGCATCCCCGGATTGAGAAACCGACCTCCAAAAGAAATCTCTGTCAAGAATCTTTCTCACATTATTGAGGCCAGGATGCAGGAGATCATTGAATTGATTCATACTGAAATAATTGTTTCAGGGTATGAGAATAAACTCGCCGGTGGAATAGTTATAACCGGCGGCGGTGCTTTGTTAAGCTGCCTCAAACAACTGGTGGAATATATGAGCGGACTGGATGCCCGAGTTGGTTATCCCAATGAACACCTGGGCAAAAGCAAAGTGGAGGCGATCAAAAGCCCCATGTATTCAACTGGCGTTGGCCTTGTTCTGTCAGGTTTCCGTGCGATTGACGAAAGAGAAAATCGTTATAACGAGGCACGGCTAAACAGTAAGCCCGGAATGGGCAGAATCAGAAAAGAAGCCGGCGGTGATTTCTTCAGGAAAATTCTGGATAAAACCAAAGGTCTCCTGATGGATGACATTGATGGTAAAAATTATTATTAATCAACTACGTTAAACTAAATCTAAATCGAAATGGAAAGTTTATTTAAGTTCGATATCCCCAAGAACAAGAAATCAATAATCAAGGTTATTGGTGTTGGGGGTGGAGGCAGTAACGCCGTTAACCACATGTTTAATCAGGGGATCAGGGATGTTGATTTTGTGGTATGCAATACTGATGCTCAAGCATTGAATAGTTCTCCGGTACCAAACAAATTACAAATTGGCATTGGCCTTACAAATGGTTTGGGAGCTGGAGCAAATCCCGAAAGGGGTCGTAGCGCGGCTTTGGAAAGCAAAGAAGACATCCGGGAAATACTGGATGACAATACTAAAATGGTTTTCATCACCGCCGGGATGGGTGGCGGTACCGGCACCGGAGCTGCTCCGGTATTGGCAAAGATCGCCAAGGATATGGATATCCTCACCGTGGGTATTGTTACCGTTCCTTTTGCTTTTGAAGGTAAAAAGAAAATGGCCCAGGCTGAACTGGGGATTCAAATGCTCAAGGAAAATTGTGATACCGTTCTGGTGATCATTAATGACAAGCTGAGAGAAATCTATGGCAATTTATCCATCAGCGATGCCTTTGCGCAAGCAGATAATATATTGACCACTGCAGCTAAAGGAATCGCGGAGATCATCACAGTTCCCGGTTATGTAAATGTGGATTTCGAAGATGTAAGAACGGTTATGCTGCAAGCCGGCCCCGCCGTAATGGGATCGGCAAAAGCCGAAGGAGATAACAGGGCAAGAAAGGCTGCCGAACAAGCAATTTCATCACCATTATTAAACAACCAGGATATCCATGGCGCGCAAAAAATTCTGCTATCGATTACTTCTGGTGAACAGGCCGAATTGCAAATGGATGAACTCAGTGAAATCACCGGGTTTATTCAGGAAATTGCCGGCCCTGATGCCGAAGTTATCTTCGGTCACGGAATAGATTCGACGCTGGAAAATAAAATCAGTGTGACGGTGATTGCTACCGGTTTCCACACAAATGCTAACACTCAACTCTTGCAACACGAAATGAGGAAAGTGTTCGACCTGGAAACTACCCGGCAAATTCCGCTTTTTCAAGGGAAAAGAATTGAACCAAAATCAATTCCTTTTGAAGTTGAAATGAATGAAAACATAGAAAAGGAATACGTTCCTGAAGAAAAGGAGGAAGTCAAAGAGGAAATTATGGAAGAAGATCCGGCCCAACTTTCAATGGAAAATCAGCAAGAAGAAGAGCCGGAAGAAAAAATCCGGTATACATTGGAAGAGGAGCCTGGAACCGGTGAGAATCATGAGCAGGAGGAAGAAGTTAAAGAAGAAACCGAATTTGACCGGGGATTCTTCTTTGATTCAAAACCTCTTGAGGTTACCGACGAACAAAATGAAAATGAAGAGTCTGATATACTTGAAGAAGATGATGATGATGATCTGTTTGAAGAAGAGGAGATTTTCAAAATGGCCGACCATGCCGAAGAGGAGTTGGATGAAGAAGGAATCCTTGAATTAAAATCCAAAAAAGAGTTCCTTCAGAAACAAGCCCGGGAGCGCGTGGAAAGACTCAAGGGAATCTCAGGTCATGATTTGGATGCAGATACTTTCAAGGAAAAGCTTGATGTCCCTGCTTACTTGAGAAAGAAAGTGGTATTTGAAAAAGTCCCACACAGTTCCGAATCCAATATATCCAGGTATAATCTGAATGATGATAATCAGATCCTGGGCAATAACAGATTTCTTCATGATAATGTAGACTGATATTTGATAATCAAGATAGCCTGTTAGTTCAAGTTGGTGAAAACCCGGTTGCTGCCTTAACGCCGGGTTTTACTTTTTTGGTCTGACATATTAAATAATTCTGGAGATTGTCATCCGGTTTCTGCCGCTGTTTATAAATTGCTGTTCGACAGCAATACCGGAAACCGAGGGTAATTACCGCACGTCCCGACGGTTCGCAGCTACCGAAGATGGCGATTTAGAACCGCTTCATGTCAGTCAAGCAAAAAATTTGATAGAAGCACAAAGCTTGATTAACCAATGAACCGACACTTTTGGGTAGGTGCTGTTATGCACAGGGCTTTATTGTCGTCTGTGTCTTACGTTTTTTGAAATACTCTAAAATTTCTTCTTTAGTCATTTTAGATAATTTCTCACTTAACTTGTCTCTTTGTTGACGCATATACTTTACAGCGTCAAATGTTTTTTCAGTCGTCTTCATATTTTTCAAATTCTCTTGGTGAACGAATTTCTAATTGTCTGTAACCGTTTTTAATATTTATCGAGTTGTAACCCCTTATTCTCTGAATGTTCACAATGTGTTTGAAGTTCCAACTTACTAAAAAGTCTGCCCGGTTAATCGTCGCTAATGCCATGTGTAAGCAGTCTGCATAACTTGTTTGTCCAACAACTTTTCCAGTTATGTATTCAATTGCCAGGTCAACCGCTTCGTCAGTTGTCTCTAAGTATTCGGTAAAGTCGGCTTTAAGACCTTTTACAAGTTCTTTTACTTTTTCAGGAGCGTTTTCTAGTTCGTCTTGTGTTACTGTCGAGTAGAGTAATATTAACTCTCCATTTTTAATTCTGTCAAAAAGTGGAATTGTATGTTCAGAAAATTCTTCGTCAAAGTAGCCCCCGAAAACAGATGTGTCTATGTATATTCTTTGTTTCACAAATCAAAGTTACGATTTTTTCAAGTCAGTCGGTCGTTTTGTTGTTTTGATATCAGTCTGTTAGCCTTTTGCATAACTAGGCGGCAAAGAAACTTGAATGCATGTTCCCGGCAAACTCTAATCAAATAAATCAGGGGATTAATTTTTATTGAGTTCACGGTTACTAACTACGAACAGTTTGAGGGAAAAATAATTTTGATTCATTTTGTCGTTTTGCTACCCAACTGGGAACCAAGTTTTTCAAATTCAATGTCGTTTGGTTCCCATAGTTCCACTTTTTTTCCTTCAACATCCAGTATGTGAACGAACTCTCCGTATTCAACCGTTTCTATTTTGTCAGTAAGGGTTACGCCTTCTTTTTTGAGTTGCTCAACCTTTTTATTTTAATATCGTTGTTTGATTGGTTAATTATTAAATTGTTGAATGTGAAACCAAGTCCGAATGATGTCGCAAGTGCAAATGAGATTAGTAGTGTTTTTACCATTTTGTTAAAATTATTAGTTAGAGTCTCCGGTTGATTTTATTTTACACAAGCGATAACGGTCCCGGTGCAAATTTTTCGCCCGGAGCACCTTAAGCAAATTTATAAAATTATCAGATGCGGAGGGTGAAATTTGCACTGTGTTAGGGCGCGTTACTTACGTTTGAGGACTTCCTTACGCAAAATCATGCTGCTATTATGAACAGCAAGAATGTTGATTTGCTTTTTAGATAAGATCTTGTAAACAATTGTCCTGGATAGCTTGATCGGTCCATCTTACTTCAACCATTTCTTCAGCTTAGCTGTTGCCTCTGAGGTTGATTTGGTTTGACCTTTTTCTGATTGGCGAAGCCCATTTTCTACTTTATCCATGAAAATGACTCTGTCAAA
>DASWHX010000079.1:0-4117 GCA_036397995.1 Cyclobacteriaceae bacterium | reverse complement strand
ATAGCAAGAGGAGCAATGAATAAATCAAATGTAATGATTAAACCAAAAATGCCAACCTTTTCCAGGGACTACAGGGATTTTACTATTGCCCTTAATAAAAGGGTTAATAACTACTTTAAGATCAACAAGATTAGCCGGCATGGAAACAGGGAAATGATTATCAAAACCGTTTTCATGTTTGGACTCTATTTTGTCCCGTATGCATTAATAATTACCGGGGTTTTAACCTCAATGCCGGCGCTTATATTAGCAGTAATGGTAATGAGTTTGGGAGTTTCAGGTATTGGACTGTCTGTGATGCATGATGCTAACCATGGAGCATATTCCAAAAGTCCCGGAATTAATAATTTTGTTGGCTATTCTTTAAATTTAGTTGGAGCTAACTCGTTTAATTGGAAGATTCAACATAACCTTCTTCATCATACTTACACTAATGTATATGAGGAAGATGAAGACATAAGTCCAAAGGGTGTACTGAGATTATCACCCCATTCTCCCTGGAAAAAGATTCATAAATTTCAATTCATTTATGCCTGGTTTCTTTATGGGCTAATGACTTTGTCATGGTTGTTTTTTAAAGACTTTGAGCGAATTGTGAAATACTATAAAAACGGTTTAATAAATAAGCAAAAAGCCAACGTTACCACAGAATGGATAATTCTGATAATCACTAAGGCAATTTTTATAGGATATATATTTTTCATTCCATGGATATTTACACCTCTGGTCTGGTGGCAAATTCTTATTGGTATAACTATGATGCACTATGCGGCCGGGTTTTTCCTTGCGATAATTTTTCAACCCGCCCATGTAATTACCGGAACTGAATTTCCTTTACCTGATGAAGAAAATGTATTGAAGTATAATTGGACTGTACACCAACTTCATACAACAACTAATTTTGGAAACAAAAGCAAATGGTTTTCCTGGTTTGTTGGTGGGCTGAATTTTCAAATTGAACATCACTTATTTCCTAATATTTGTCATGTTCATTATCGCAAGATTTCAGAAATTGTTAAATCAACGACTGAAGAATTTGGACTTCCGTACAAGAATGCGCGGACTTTTATCGGAGCCCTTTATAATCACCTGAAGTTGTTGAAGCAACTTGGATTAAAGCCGTCTCATAATTAAGGTTGACATCGCCTTTATTTTACTTTAATTTCAATTTTATTGTTGAGATCCCACAAAGCTTCTTTGTGCATCCTTTTCTTAACCAGGTTCATGGTAATCCGGTATCCAATGATATATCTTATTAATATATATAGTCTGTTAATCAGACCCGGATAAACTTCCCGCTTTTTACGAAACAAAGATCGAACACTTAAGTCGGCAATTTCATCAGGTTTGTAAGAACAAATCCTTGCCAATCTGCCAAAGGAATTTACCCTGCGGATAACATCGGGGTTGGTGAGGATTGAGCCTGGGAAAACCACTGTAACGGTTACATTATCGCTTGCAAGTTCTTCCCGAAGAGAAAAGGAGAAAGCTTTCACAAAATGCTTCGAGGCTGAATAAACCGCCTTGTATGGAACGGGAAATAAGCCTGCCAGGCTGGAAATATTCATGATGTATGGATTCTTGCTCTTCTTTAGTTCCGGTAGAAGTAATTGAGTTAATTCTACCATTACCGAACAGTTCAATCGCACAATTTTTTGATTGAATGAAACGGTATTCGCGTGAAAAAATGAAACATCACCTAATCCAACATTATTAACGAGAATAACCAAATTGATTTGAAATGCTTTTACTTGTGAAGCAATTTCTTCACAGCTTCCCGGCAGATTCAAATCAGTACCAATAACTTTAACGTCTACGCCGGTTTTTGCACTTATATCCGCGGCGGTTTCAAAAAGTTGGGAATCATCAAAGGCAACCAGAATAATTCCGTACCCTCTGACAGCCAGCTGATGGGAGATGCTCCTGCCTAAACCATTACTTCCTCCTGTTACCAGGGCATATTCGCGGGGAGAATTGGTCTTAACTGTCATTCTATAACGGTCTTTCTGAAATGATAAATTAGGGTAATCATAAATTTTATTCATCCAAATTAGGATAATATCAAACGAACGTGACAAAAAAAAGATGTTATTTTATTTCCCACCTTCTGATTTTTGGAAGGTGGACAAATAGAAGGTGGACAAATAGATAGAATAACCAGCTGAATACCTGACATGGATTTTATTAGAACCAACATACTCTTGGGTAACCATTTAAGTATGCAATTATGATGGGTTTCCGATTAAATTGGCCTAACTTACATTTTGCAAAATTGAGGATTTTATTTTTCACTGCTCTTGAGGATTTCAATCCAAAACTGTAGTCAGATTAACATCTCAATTTCTAAATGTATCAACCTGAAAAAGAAAGCCTTCCGATGTATGCTTTGCCCTAAACTATGAAGCAACTCAAAATAATCCAACAGATCACTAACAGAGAAAGTAAGTCTTTGGATAAATACTTTACAGACATAAGTAAAGTGGACTTAATAGACTCTGATGAAGAAATTAATTTAGCATCCAGAATAAGAGAAGGTGATACGCTTGCCCTTGAGAAATTAATTAAATCAAACTTAAGGTTTGTAGTTTCTGTGGCAAAGCAATATCAAAGTAACCATATGACTCTCGGGGATTTGATAAATGAAGGAAATGTGGGATTAATAAAGGCCGCTACCAGATTTGATGAAACACGAGGATTTAAATTTATCTCTTATGCAGTCTGGTGGATTCGACAATCCATTATGCAGGCACTGGCGGAACAAAGCAGAATGGTACGACTTCCCCTAAACAGAATCTCAAGCATAAACAAAATCTCGAAGGCTTCATCTCAGTTAGAACAAGTATTGGAGCGAGATCCCACTGCTGAAGAACTAGCGGAAGTGTTGGACTCTATTCCAGACGAGATCAGGAATAACATGATGATCTCAAAGAGGCAAATTTCTGTGGATGCTCCATTTGTAACAGGAGAAGAAAATGGTTTGCTGGAGGTCATCATTAATACGGAGATTGAAAATCCTGATTCGGGATTAATGCGGGAATCACTGCGACAGGAAATTCAGCATGTACTTGCTACTCTTACTGAAAGAGAAAGCAAGGTGCTAACCATGTTTTACGGTCTCAATGGCAAGTCAAGTTTGAGTCTCCAGGAAATTGCGGACACATTTGACCTGACCAGGGAACGAGTTCGTCAGATAAAGGAAAAAGCAACAAGAAAACTTCAGAAAAGTTCCCGAAGTAAAATTCTTCGAAACTATTTATAATCCAACGGGCCAAATGGTATTGCAACACATACCACTGGAAACCCTTTTTACTTCTCTTACAATTTATAAATTTGTTTTTCTCACATAAAATAAATACACCATGAAAAAGTGCATCCTTTTTTTTATGACCTTGCCCGCATTGGCAATAGGAGGCCAGAAAACTGCTGAAGAAGTAATTCAATCTCTTGACAAAAGCACTTCGAAGTATGAAAAACTTGCTTTTCAAATCTGGAATAATGCAGAAGTAGGCTATCTGGAAACTAAAAGTTCTGAAGCACTGCAAAACGAGTTAAAGAATGCCGGATTTGCGGTAATGGCAGGAGTTGCAGAAATCCCGACTGCGTTTGTAGCTTCCTATGGTGAAGGTTCGCCAGTGATAGGCATACTTGCAGAATTCGATGCTCTGCCCGGCTTATCCCAAAAGGCAGTTCCTGAAAAGTCACCCATTATAGAAGGAAATCCCGGGCATGCTTGCGGACACCATTTGTTTGGAACCGCCAGTACAGCTGCCGGCATTTCGATTAAAAATTGGATGGTTGCAAATAATATAAAAGGTACAATCCGGGTATTTGGAACTCCGGCAGAAGAGGGGGGAGCGGGGAAAGTGTATATGGTTCGTGCCGGTTTGTTTAATGATGTGGATGCAGTACTTCACTGGCATCCGGGATCAGCCAATAGTGCAAGTGCAAGTTCTTCCCTGGCCAACAAATCAGCAAAATTCAGGTTCTATGGGCTGGCAACTCATGCCTCAGCTTCTCCGCATCGGGGAAGATCAGCACTTGATGGGGTTGAGGCAATGAATATGATGGTGAACATGCTTCGGGAACATGTCCCGATGGAATCGAGAATTCATTATAT
>DASWHX010000078.1:0-28036 GCA_036397995.1 Cyclobacteriaceae bacterium | reverse complement strand
TTGCTTTTTTGTTAATGCAATTCCCTTCCCAATTCAATAACTCTTTCCGGTAAAGCTTCCACATCGAATTTGGAAGTTCTGAAGTTGACAATACACATTCGTAATACATATATGCCATTGATTACCGCATTGCTAACAAAGAAATCACCGCCTGATTCAAGTTTAGCCTGAATGTTTTTATTTAGGTCATCTAGATATTTTGAGGTACTTTCCTCTTTGGCTTTTTTTCTTAATTCTTCAGGAATATATCGAAACGTAGTTATACTCAGGTTATAAGTGAATCTTTCCAATTCTTTATACCGCGGAAGAATCTCATAAAGATGTTTAGCCAGGTCGCAGTCTTCCGCAATCATTTCTTTATATCCCCCGCTACCAACCTGCTGCAGCATCATCCAGACTTTCAATGCCCTGAAGCCACGGCTATTTTGAAAGCCATTGTCGACAAAATTTACCGCCTCCACTCCAAAGTGGTAATATGGCGGATGATAGGAAAACGTGTCGGGTAAAGTATGCGCATATTTTACCAAAGTGCAGCCGGCTTCCAAAGGAGCATAAAGCCATTTATGGGGATCAACAGCTATGGAATCTGCATCCTGGAAGGCTTCAAGTTCCGGAAATCTTTCGGGTAAACAAGCTGCAAATCCTCCATAAGCACCATCAATATGGTACCAAAGATTATGTTCCCGGCAAATTGCTCCAATTTCGTACAGAGGATCGATTGCCCCCGTGCTTACACTTCCCGCGGTTCCAATAACCATGATGGGTTCACTGCCATGTTTCTTATCTTTTTCAATCCTCTTCTGTAATTCATCTGCGTTCATTTGCTGATTCTCATTCGTGGGAATCCACACGGTTGCGTCAGTTCCGAATCCAAATAAGTCCGCTGCCTTTTGGATCCAGGTGTGAGTTTCCGCGGAACAATAAATCTTTGGTGTTCTTCCTGCCAGGCCCAATCTCCTTATATCTTGTCCCAGCTTTGCCCGGGTTCCGGCCAGAAATCCTACAAAGTTCGCCATGTTTCCACCGCTTACTAAAATGCCCCCGTCGGCCTTATAATTAATCAGCTCACCGATCCACTTAATGGTTTGTACTTCCATTTCAGTAGCCACCGGCGATAAGGTCCATCCACCAACATTAGGATTTATGGCAGAAGCCATATAATCAGCAAGAATTCCCAGCGGTGCAGGAGATGAAGTTATATATCCCCAAAACCGAGGATGCCCATTAAACAGAGAGTGCTCCAGCAACAAGGCGGCGGCCCGGTCAATAATTTCTTCACTCTTGCTCCCCGAATCTTTTAATGCTATATCGGTATTCAGCAGTTCCCTGATTTTAACCGGGGAAAGACCACTGGTAACTTTTTTCTTATCAATCTCATCAAGTAGCTTCGCAATTTTGTCCGTTAGTTCATATCCTAATTTGCGGAACTCCTCCCCGGACATATTTATTTTGGCTATTCTTTTTCCCCGGCTCATGTTGTGACCTGTAATATATTTTATTTGAAAGAAAAATCACCAGGGCGGGCGACTATTTGGGTAATTTTCAGGTATGAAAAAAATTTATGGAAATTATTTTTGAATGTTTCTCTGAATCCAGGATTCAGCCTTTTCCCTGAGAAGCCATAGCGGCAGGGTTCCTTCTTCGAGCATTAAATCATGAAATTCTTTGAGTACAAACGCTTTCCCCAACTTTTTCTCTGCCGCATCCCTTAAGTTTATGATTTCCAGGTAACCAACCATGTAAGCTGTAGCCTGTCCGGGAACTGCTATATACCTGTCAACCTCGGCTTCCGCGGCTGACCTTTGCAAACCGGCATTACTCATGAGATAATCTATCGATTCATCGCGTGACCACGAAAAAGCATGTATCCCCGTATCCACCACGAGCCTTGCCGCGCGGAGTAACTGATTTGAGAGCATTCCCAGTCTTTCCACATCAGAGGAATACAGATTCATTTCATCAGCGAGTCGTTCCGCATAAAGCGCCCAGCCTTCACCATGGCCCGACAAGTAGAAATACTTACAAATGGGGTGAGATTTTTTGCCTGCGGCGACCGCAAATTGAAACAAATGTCCTGGGATTGACTCATGAAAAACAATGGATTGCAAACCAGCCCTGCTTTGTTCATTAGCATTGTAAGTATTTATATAGAATAATCCCGTTCCTCCTTCCTCCGGAGCTGCAACCGCTTCGCCCGCGGGTGCAAATTTTTCCTGGAAATCAGGGAAGGGCTGCACTTTAATTTTTGTTTCAGGAACAACATTGAACCAATCTTGCAACTTTGCCCGCACAGATTCAATTGACCGTTCAGCATTAATAAGTATTTCTTCTCTATTGTTAAATCTGAATGAAGGTTCGGAATTCATTAGGAAAAAAATTTTCCGGACATCCCGAATTCCCATTACTTTCTGTCCTAAGTTTTTTACTTCGGCCAGAATTCCTGCAACCAGCATTAGGCCAAGTTCATGGATTTCTTTCGGAGAAAAGTTTGTTGTTGTATAATACTTCAATGAAGCCTTATAGCATTCAATGCCATCCCTGTTTTCATTAACACCAAAAGAAGTTCTAGTTTTAATGAGGTATTCATCTTGCAAAAAATCGCGGTAATTTTCTATTGCGGGAATTATTTTAAGTGAGGCCAGGCTTTCCAATTTTTCTTTGAAGTTTAGATCGCTTTCTCCGGCAATATTTGTGTATGGCAAATTCTCCGGTCCTCCCGCAATCAACGCATTCATCTGCTCGATTACAACCCGCACGTTGTTAGCAGGAGCCGAATAATTCAATTGAATGCCTGCCCTCAAATTCCTGATTTCCATTTCCAGGTAGACAGGAATCTGTGACAGGCGTTTTATGGCTTTATTTTTTTGTTCAGGAGTTTCAATTGGCAGCAAACTTGCCATGAGTGAAAAGAGAGACTGCCAGCCCGTCCAGGTGGGACTTACATTCCAAAGTTCCATGCGGCAGGTGCAAATGGCAAGGGAATTTTCAAGAAGGTTTTTCAGAATGAAATAAGTATTTTGCGTCTCACTATCCATCAATTCCGGATTAATTGCGTTCAGCCTTGTCAAAAGCTGTAACTGTTTTTTCTCCAGTTGTGCAATTCCTTCCCTGGAATTATCCGCAAGTTTTTCCGGATGAAGATCAGGGGCATTGCTTAATAGTGCCATAAATGGATAGGCATCAAAGTAGCTCTCTATATATTCGTCAGCTAATTCATTGACAATCTCCCTGGATCGTTCTGTTTCTGATTGGTAATTTCCACAGGTTAAGCAAAGAAACGCGGCGGCAAGAATTAAAATCTTCGAGTTGTTTTTATACACTTTATACTAAATAAGCACCAAAATAGTATTTATTTAGTAATTAATTGTGTTATAATGATATAGGAAATTCCAGTTACCCAATCTCTTTTAATCCTTACCTACTGTTACAGGTTTCAAATTTTTACTCTGAAAAGATTGATTTAGTACCGATAAATCATTCTTAATTAATTGATCCAATTTCGTCAGGTGTCCTTCAAGTTCTTTTGATAATTCTTCAAAAACCTTGTAGGCGCCATTCGTAGGTTTGGCATCTCCGGTTTCTACGCTTCTTCGCAATGAAGCTAACCTGTTATTCAGCTTAATTGGAAAGTTCAGCGGATCCTGGTTACTTTGATTCTTAACCTGGTAAAGGTCTTCTTCCACAGTAGTAATTTTACTAATGAATGCCCTTGCGCTGGTATTTAGTTGCTCATCACCTGAGTTTGCAATTCTGTCTTCAATTTGTTTACGTATTTTTCGAATTGAGATCACAGCTTCATTAGCAGCGGTAGTTTTATTTCTAATCTTCATTGCCAGGTCAAATTGTAATTTCTGATCCTCGGGTGTTATCCCTTTCAGGTTCGGGTTTATTTTGATTGTGAAATTCCTGGTTTCCGAATAGTTTCCGGAAGTAAGTCGAACCTTGTATTCGCCCAAAGGCGCCTTAGGCCCGCGCTGTGGTCTTGCGCTCCAGATGATCATCCCATCAAAAATTGTCGCTCCTTCATAAGTTAGATCCCATTCAAATGCATTTAACCCTTTGGCAGTGGCTGGGCTGCCGGAGCCTCCTGCCCACCAGGGTGTATTGGGATCAACCCGGTTAGAAGTTTCAGTGCCAATAAAAGTTCTGATTACCTGATCTTGTGCATCCAGTATTTCAACTTTAATTGTATCCACTGGATTTTTCAGGTAGTATTGGAAATTGGCATTATAAATCCCGCGGATAGGATCTGCCGGCTTATAAAGATGAGCATTCTTTTGAGCTAGTTGTGGTCCCAGTTCCCGCAAAGGTTGAATGTCATCGAGTATCCAAAAACCCCGGCCATGAGTTCCCAGGACTACATCATTGTCTTTAACCACCAAATCCCTGATTGGCGTATCCGGCAAATTCAGTTGTAAAGGTTTCCAGTTCTCTCCTGCATCAAAACTCACGTAGGCGCCATGTTCTGTTCCGAGAAACAGCAAGCCTGGCTGCACATGGTCCTCGCGTACTGCCCTGGCAAAGTGACCGTCTTTTATTCCGTTCGTTATTTTTGTCCATGTTTTACCATAGTCTATAGTACGCCAGACATAAGGCGCACGATCATCTACCTGGTACCTATTTGCTGCAACATAGGCGGTTCCGGGGCTATGTTCAGACTCATCAATTATACTGACTCTTGAAAATTTTGGCATATCTTTCGGTGTAATGTCACTCCATCTTTTACCTCCATCACGAGTAATGTGAATTTTACCATCATCAGAGCCAACCCACAGGGTATTTATGTCATGGTGTGATGGTTCCAGTGCAAATACGGTAGCATAAATCTCCGGGCCATTCATATCCATCGTAATAATACCCCCGGTTGGCCCCAATGTTTCAGGATCTGCGTAAGTTAAGTCGGGGCTAATCTTTATCCAGCTTTGCCCGTCATCCATGGTTTTCCATACATGCTGAGAGCAGGTATACATGATGTTTGGGTCCTGGCGGGAAAATACAATGGGGAATGTCCATTGCCATCGTTCAGGCAAAGCGCTGGCAGGTTCACCGGAGAAGAACCTGGGGTAAACTTGTATATCTCTTATCTGACCATTGCTTCTGTCGTACCGCGTAAGCAATGCCCCCTGACTCCCTGCGTAAAAAATATCTTTATTCACAGGGTGCTGCGAAATCCAGCCGCTCTCGCCACCGCCAACGGCATAGTACCAGCCATGATTCGGTCCACGTGCCTGCATATTACCCCACCCATCACTGGGTATAGCAATCGTGCTATTATCTTGTTGTGCACCTGCAACATGGTAGGGAACATCGCTGGTGGTCATCACATGATACAATTGAGTAGTAACATAATCCTGTTCTGTCCAGGTTCTACCGCCATTAATCGAAACATTGCCACCACCATCATTAGAATTGATCATGCGATCAGGATTGTTTGGGTCGATCCATAAATCATGATTATCCCCATGCGGTACGCGTATTGTAACATCAAAAGTTTTTCCACCGTCAGTAGATTTGTAAAATCCTGTATTCAATCCATAAACTACTTCCCTATCCCAGGGATCTGCATAAATCCTTGAGTAGTAAAATGCACGTTGTCGTAATTTCCTTTCATCGTTTGTCTTTTGCCAGGTCCATCCGCCATCATCCGAACGAAAAACACCGCCCTCATTTGCTTCAACAATAGCCCATACGCGATTAGGATCCGCGGGAGAAACGGTTACTCCTATTTTCCCAATCGGACCCTCGGGCATACCTGGATTTTTAGTTAGTTCTATCCAATTATCTCCGCCATCTACTGACTTAAAAAGTTTACTATCGGGACCGCCCCCCCACATTTTCCATGCTTTGCGGTAAACCTGCCAGGTAGAAGCATAAATAACTTTTGGGTTGGTTCTGTCAATTATCAAATCAGCAGCGCCGGCCTTCTCTGATACGAATAAGACTTTTTGCCAAGTATTTCCACCATCTGTGGAGCGAAATACGCCCCGCTCCTGGTTGTCGCCATAAGGATGGCCAAGGGCGGCGACAAAAACAATGTCAGGATTTGTGGGATGAATTCTTATCCTGCTGATAGCCTGCGTCTCCGCTAAACCGAGATGCCGCCAGGTCTTACCACCATCAACTGTTTTATAAACACCATCACCCTGAGTAATACTACCCCGGAGCTGAATCTCACCACCTCCAATATAAACCACATCCGGGTTGGTTTCAGCAACCGCCACAGCACCAATTGATGAGCAGGTGATTTGGCCGTCGGTTACCGGAAACCAGTTTTGACCACCATCCACAGTTTTCCATAAACCACCGCCTGTAGCGCCAAAATAATACTCATTCGGCCTACCCGGGCTTCCGCTGCATCCCAAAGACCTTCCTCCTCTTTCTGGTCCGATATTTCGCCACTCGAGCGTATTGTAAAATTTTTCATTGTAAGGATCGTTTCCCTGACCAGCCACATCAATAATAAATAAGCCGGATATTATGAGCAGGATTAATAATTTTTTCATGAGAAAGGGAGTTTGATGCGAGTGAGGAATTTAGCAAAAATTGATTAGAATTAAAATGCGAATTGTCTTTGGTGAATTTTTTCCAATATTGTTTTACGTCAGCAGGCTTAATTTTGCAAAAAAAAATAAATAGTTGGCATGACCTCTAACAGGTTTAATATCGCTTTGATAAATTGGCGTATTTAAGAAATGAAAATTCTAACTGATACTACTTTTAGTATCAACAATCGCTTGTTTTTGTTGAATTATGAAATCTAATACCTGCAAGCAGACAAAATGGCCGATTTTTCATTTCGATGTGTGGTTAAAATGGAGGCTTAAAGGGGGATTTTGAGGATTATGATGTCCTACTTAAAAAATGCCCTGTTTGGCTCATCCTTTGTGTTTATTTTGTTAATAATAACATAACGTGGGGGATGTCCGAAAGTGAAACAAAAGGACTTTTTTTGCGTTATCAAAATTGAGGTAAATAAGGGAAAGATTATTAGTATGGAACTCAAAAAAAATAAAGCTTACGAATTAACGAAACTGCGCGGGTTGTTCTTCAATATCGGATTGGTAATAACGCTGATTGCTGTAATAACTGCTTTCGAGTGGAAATTTTATGATGATGGTCAGTTGGTATCGCTGGGCACAGTGAACGATGATTTTGAGGAGATGCTCGAAATCCCACCAACTGAGCAACCGCCGCCACCCCCACCTAAAATTCAGCAACCAATAATTGTGGAGATACCGGATGATGAGGTGATCGAGGAAATTCCCATAGACCTGGATATTGAGATCACAGAGGAATCGGTAGTGCAAGAAATTATTTTGGAAGCCGCTCCCCAGGAAGAAGAAGTTGAAGAAATTTTCACTATTGTTGAAGAGATGCCAAGCTTCCCAGGCGGAGTGTATGCATTTCACGAATATCTAAGAAAAAATTTACATTATAGTCCCTCGGCCAGAAAGATGGGTGTTGAAGGGAAAGTGTTTGTCCAATTTGTTGTTGATAAAAAAGGAAACATTAGTGAAGTAGAGGCTATTCGAGGAATAGGAGCTGGATTGGATGAAGAAGCTGTACGAGTCGTTAAGAACAGTCCAGCCTGGAATCCAGGAAAACAACGCGGAAATGCAGTGAAGACAAGGGTTGTTATTCCGATTAATTTCGCATTGAATTAGAGTTCAATTTTCACGGGAAAATTATCAATGTGCAATTGGCTAGTTCTGATTAATCAATTGCACATTGAAGTTTCAAAATCTGAATGTTGTCTATTCCTTTGGGCAACTCTCATTGTATAATGCGATATGACTGGGAAAGTCGTAAAACTTTAGTTCACCTTCAAAATTCTCTTTGAATTTTTCGCATCCGCTGAACAACTCCCAAAACATGTCATCATATTTACCTTTTTTCAGGTAGATGGCTTCGTCACCTTTCTTCACAAAATAAGAATTGGCTTGCCCGGTCCACTGGTTTTCCTTAGCCGTTGGATCAAGATAAACTTTAATATACTCATCAAATCCGGGGTTCAATAATTGCATCAATTTCACTTTTTCTTTAATCTCTACCGGTTCAAAAGTTACATATTTAAGTTCCTGGATATAACTGTAATCTTTGGCTAATGCGGAATAAACGGTCCTGCCTTCAGTGGCCATTGAGAATTTTTGAAGCTTCCCGGGTTCAGATTCAAGTAGAGCAATTTCTTCTGCCTTAAATTTTAATTTTTCGGTTTCTGTTTTTAGGGTAAATCCGGATATCTGACCGGCGGCATAGGTAGAAAAAACGATTTTACCTTCATGCACCTTCCCATCTTTTGTGGTTACCCGGTTAGATTTAGACATTCCCAGACTTGTTCCATCCAAAGGAGTTACAAAACTCTGAGCATTTAAGGCAAATGAAAGGGGTAAAAGCGCAATGGTAACGTATACATTAAGTTTCATGGTTGATAAGGGTTTAGTGCAAACAGGTGAGTAATTTGAGGAAATAATATCGAACTACAAAGAAAAATCTTTTGGGTAGATTAAGTTGGAATGGATTCAAATTATTGACTTTTGATTTAAAACCATTGTTTATTTTGGGTGCTTACGTAAATTTGCAATCCCATTTTAGGTTAAAAGCGAAAGTAGCTCAGTTGGTAGAGCACGACCTTGCCAAGGTCGGGGTCGCGGGTTCGAATCCCGTCTTTCGCTCATTTTTATTTTCAATTTTTTGATAACCCTCCTTGAGAATTTAATTAGCCCGGGTGGTGGAATTGGTAGACACGCAGGACTTAAAATCCTGTGGCAGTAAAATGCCGTGCGGGTTCAAGTCCCGCCCCGGGTACTTAGTGAGTGTGAGTTTCCAGATCCCACTCTGACTCTCACTCTGTGATTTCTTCCTGATTTCTGCGAATCATTTTAAGAAGCTACGGCTGGGCCATTTGTTTTGTTCAAAGTCTTTCCTATTTCCAAGCCCACATCGTCAAATGAAAATTAAATGTGATCCATCCCCATCTGCCAGGGCGTACATATCTCCTACGGTGATAATATCTTTAACCTCATCGAGAAAATCTTCCTTGTTCAACTTGAACATCTCCGCGGCTAACTTGCAGGCGTAAATCTCACCCCCGGCCGCATCAATCATTTGAAAAAATTCTGTAACAGGCGGGATGTCCAGTTTGTCCATTTCTTTTTTCATCATATAAGATGCAAAGGCTTCAAAGCCGGGAAGGCCGGCAACCAAAGTCGGCATCGCGGGCATAAAGGCCGGATTACCTACTGTCGCAGTATGCAGGTGATCCGCATTTTTCTTTGTAATCGCGTTTAAGCCGAAAAAAGTAAAGAAGAGTTTTGCATCTCTGCCATCCATCAATGCGCCGTTAGCCATAATTAAGGCAGCGTACACATCCTCCAGTGTACCTTTTGAGCAGATGATCAATACTTTCTTAACTGTATCTCTTTCTTGTTTAACCGGAACTTCAACTGTTGCAGTTACCGGTGTTTTTTCCAAGGTTTCTACCATGATAATTTCATTAATTATATATTCAAATACAACTTACAGGTTTAGGTATGCCTGCGATTTTACTTGAGACTTTCAAAGGTCCACCCGGAAAGAGTTGATAGAATTGTTTTATATCAACAAGCCCGGAAGCTCCAACTTTACGAATGCTGAGGGTAACACCTTCGCTTTGTTTCCCGCGCAGCCATCGCAGTACTTCGAAATGTTTCTCCGTAAGAATAAAATTATACTCCGCTGCAATTTCTTTTGCCAATTCTTCATTCCATTGAGAAGCATCTTTCAGATATCCTTCCACATTCCTTTCAATTTCTTGTCTGTCTAGTGTTAAAGTTTCCATAATTTTTTATTTGAAGTTTTAAGAATTTACTTTCCCAGCCATCGACATTTCTGTGGAGACCGGCAATTTTTTCCCGGTCAATAACAAATGCCAATAGACCCATTTAAATAATAATTTACCAAGGTGATTACTGCGGGTTACTTTCAGCAAACCCATCGGGCCGATAATCGGGAAAGGAAATTTTCCGGGCAGAGGTTCGGTGTCATAATTGAAATCGATCAAAGTCGCTTTGCCAAATCCGGTTTCGATGAAACAGTTTGCGTGTCCGTCAAATTTCGCTTCAAGGGGTTTATTGTTGATGAAACTGATTATGTTTTCTGTTAGAACATCAGCTTCAAAGTGTGCCACTGATCCTGCTTTCGAAGCCGGGATGTTGGTTGAGTCACCAATCACGAATACATTGTCAAATTGTTTAGACTGAAGAGTATGGATATCAGTTGGAACGAAATTCAAACCGTCTTCATCTCCCAAATTGCTGTTGGCAATCATCTCGTCACCTTTATTCACTGGGATGGAAACCAGCAAATCAAAAGGGACTTCCTTTTCATCATAAGAAATAATTACTTTTCTATCCTCATCCACCCGCATTAAGTAAAAGTCAGGAATCACTTTTATGTTTTTCTCTTCCATTAACTGACCGAGCATCTCGGTGGCTTTCGGTTTTGTAAATGCCCCGGAAAGCGGAGTCACATAAAAGATTTCTACTCTGTCTCTTATTCCTTTTTCAATGAAATAAGCGTCGGCCAGGAATGCAAATTCGAGTGGAGCAACCGGACATTTGATCACGGATTCAGCCAGGTTGATTACCAATTTTCCTCCCTCCCATGTTTCCAGTTTCTTAGCCAGGTTAACTGAGCCCACGTAGGTATAAAAATCGAAAATATCCTTGTACCAAAGCTTACCTTTTAATCCATCCGTTTCTTCAGGTACTGGGGTTGTACCGGTGGCAATTATCAGGAGATCATATTCTATGATTTTGCCATCTTCAAAGATTACTTCATTTTTTTCCGGCTTAACTCGCTTTACATTATTTATAATAAAAGTGATACCGTCCGGTAAAAAGTCCGCTTTCGGTTTTATTACCTCCTCCGGTTTATAAACGCCGAAAGGGATGAAAAGAAATCCCGGCTGGTAATAATGTAAATTATCACGATCCACGATGGTGATTTTCCACTCATCTTTATTCAAAACTTTGTAAAGCTTATTGGCCATTATTGTTCCGGCAGTGCCGGCACCAAGAATTACAAGATTCTTCATAATCTTATTCTTTTATGGTGCCAATCTATCCCTGAAATGACCGGTTTACTATGACCCTTATCAAGGCAACAGTTGATATTTCTCATTACAACACCTAATATTTGGAAGGAAATTAAAAGGATAATCCAGCAAGCATGTAAAGTGCCAACACCACGATCCCAGGTGTTTATCCAGGACCGGCGATTGGTACCTTCTCATTTGTTACTATATTCAGCCTAAATAGAAATATTATGAGACTCAATTCCCTGATGATCCTTTTGGTGGTGGTACTTACCCGGGTAAATGCCCAGGATCTTCCAGCCTATAAAATATATAGCTCAGAAGGAAAGCCTTCGGACTATTCCAAAATGATTGATGGTGCAGCCGAAGCCGGAATTGTATTCGTGGGGGAACTCCATAACAACTCAATTGCTCATTGGCTGGAACTGAAAATCACTGAAAGTATTTACGCGGAAAATTCAGAATTGGTGCTAGCAATGGAAATGTTTGAAGCCGATGATCAGATTGTTCTGACTGAATATCTGGACAATGTTATCAAGGAAGATCATCTTTTAAAAGAAGCCAAAGTCTGGAATAATTATAAAACAGATTACAAACCACTTGTGGAGTTTGCAAGAAAAAACCAGTTGCCTGTTATCGCTTCCAATATTCCACGAAGGTATGCAAACCTTGTTTATCGTCAGGGTTTGTCCTCGCTGGATTCCTTAACTTCGGAAGCAAAGCAATGGATTGCTCCGCTGCCAATAAAAATCGACCTTGAGTTGCCCGGATACAAAAGCATGATCGCGATGATGGGGAGCCATGGTGACGGAGATCCTAATAATATTGCCTTTGCGCAGGCGGTGAAAGATGCTACCATGGCTCACTTCATCCTGCAAAACAAAACCTTATCTAATAAGATTCTGCATTTCAATGGTTCTTACCATTCACAAAATCATGAAGGCATTGTGTGGTACATAAAGCAATCCAGGCCAGATCTAAAAGTGATCACTATTCAATTGTTGGAACAAAAGGATATTTCCTACCTGGACAATGACAACCTGGGAAAGGCAGATTTTATTATTGTGATTCCATCAGATATGACGAAGACGTATTAAATCCATAGAATGATTTATCAGACTATTTCCCCAATAACCCTTTAAACTCATTCAACTTTAATAAAGCCTCAACTGGTGACATAGTATTTATATCAAGTGCATCCAGCATTTCCTTCACCTGTTTGATTTTGGGATCATTGTCGAAAAGCATCAGCTGGAAATCATCCCGTGGCACTTCCCGCATTTTTTTCTCCTGGCTTTTTTTCTTATCCTTTTCCAGGAAATGCAAAATCTCATCGGCACGCAATACAATGGAATTCGGCATTCCTGCCATCTGAGCAACATGAATTCCAAAACTATGTTCGCTCCCGCCTGGTTTCAGTTTCCTGAGGAAAATTATCCGGTCTCCAACTTCCTTCACTGAAACGTTAAAATTTTTTATCCGGGGAAGATCTTCCGAAAGTTGATTCAATTCATGATAATGTGTCGCGAAAAGTGTTTTGGGTCTTGTGGTTATTTTGTGCAGATATTCGACAATACTCCAGGCAATGCTAACACCGTCATACGTACTTGTCCCTCTTCCGATTTCATCCATAAGAATCAAACTCCTTTCGCTGATATTATTCAAAATACTTGCCGTTTCGATCATCTCCACCATGAAGGTTGATTCACCACGTGATAAATTATCTGAAGCTCCCACCCGCGTAAACACTTTGTCTATCAAACCGATTCTTGCGGTTGATGCAGGAACAAAAGATCCCATCTGAGCCATTAAGACAATTAATGCCGTTTGCCGGAGTAAAGCGGATTTTCCGGCCATGTTCGGGCCGGTGATAATCAAAATCTGATCAGAATGGTTATCAAGGTATAAGTTGTTTGGCACATACTCCTCTCCCGTGGGTAATTGCTTTTCAATTACGGCGTGCCGGCCGTCTATTATTTCCAATTCCAAAGAGTCGTCAATTTCCGGCTTACAATATTTACTTTTGGTTGCTGTCTCAGCAAAAGAAAGGAGGCAGTCAAGTTTTGCCAGAATTCTTGCATTCTCCTGAATCTGAACAATGAAATCAGAAACCTGTCGAACCAAATCAAAATATAGTTTTTGTTCAATGGAAGTTATTTTTTCTTCCGCGGTGAGAATTTTATCTTCATAAACCTTTAATTCCTCCGTGATATATCTTTCGGCATTAACCAGAGTTTGTTTTCTTATCCAGTTAGAAGGCACTTTATCCTTGTGCACGTTGGTAACTTCCAGGTAATATCCGAAGACCTTATTATAAGCTACTTTTAATGAAGAAATTCCGGTTTGTTTTATTTCCCGTTGTTGAATCTGAACCAAAACTTCTTTTCCTGAATAGGCGATTTCTCTTAATTCATCCAGTTCGGCATTTACTCCTTTCTTCATGACTTTTCCCAAGTGTAATAACATTGGTGGATCATCTGACAATTCAGATTCAATTTTCTGAATTACAAAATCACAGGGATTTATCAACTCCCCAAGTTTCTGCAAGTCCTTATTGGCTGATCTTTTTAGAATCTCCTTTATCGGCAATGTGTGCTTAAGAGCGCGTTTTAATT
This sequence comes from Cyclobacteriaceae bacterium, assembly GCA_036397995.1. Lineage (GTDB taxonomy): Bacteria > Bacteroidota > Bacteroidia > Cytophagales > Cyclobacteriaceae > DASWHX01. The sequence continues at coordinate 14,347 of DASWHX010000078.1, read as the reverse complement.
GCAACAATTCCCTCGGATTTATCCGACCGGCAGAAACTTTTCCTACTAATCTTTCAATGTCAGAAATCTGCCTCAGATTTTTAAGAATTTCTTCACTTCCTGTTTCCTCATTGATCAAACTTTCAACGATTCGAAGCCGTTCCTCTATGAGATCTTTTTCTTTAAGGGGAAGCACGATCCATTTCTTCAGCAACCGGCTGCCCATTGGAGTCACGGTGTTATCCAGAACCTGGATGAGTGGAATGCCTCCTTCCTGTTGCGGGTAAACCAACTCAAGGTTTCGGATAGTAAACTTGTCAAGCCAAACATATTTTTCTTCTTCAATTCTTGAAACAGAAGAAATATGACTGATCTCATTATGTTCAGTCTCTTCCAGGTAGTATAAAACTGCACCTGCGCTGATAATAGATTCCGGAAAAGATTCAATTCCAAATCCTTTAAGCGTCGTAGTTTTGAAATGATTGGTTAGTTTTTCATAAGTATAATCGTACTGAAAAACCCAATCTTCGAGATGATAGTAATTATACTTATCTCCGAATATTTCTTTAAGATTTCCTTTATTAGCCTTAGAGAAAATAATCTCTGAAGGATTTAAACTCTGCAAAAGCTTCGAAGCATATTCTGCATTTCCAGATGAAGTCAGGAATTCACCTGTAGAAAGATCCAAAAACGAAATTCCCAGGTTTTTTTCTCCAAAATGGACTGATGCCAGGAAATTATTCTGCCTTTTCTCCAACACATTATCATGGAAGGAAAGCCCCGGCGTAACCAGTTCTGTAACGCCACGCTTCACAATTCCCTTCACCATTTTTGGATCCTCCAACTGATCGCAAATAGCTACTCTGTATCCTGCCCTAACCAGTTTAGGAAGATATGTATCCAGTGCATGATGAGGGAAACCGGCTAATTCGATATGAGAGGCAGCACCGTTGGCGCGCCTGGTCAGGACAATATCCAGAATTTTGCTGGCAGTAATTGCATCTTCACCAAATGTTTCATAAAAATCTCCCACCCGGAATAACAATAACGCTCCAGGATATTTCGCCCTGATAAGGTTATATTGCTTCATCAAGGGAGTTTCTCTACCCGTTTTGGTTTTTGACATTATGGGACTTACTTTCGCAGGTAACCTATCCCCACAAAGATTGATTTTTTCATTTGTTAAAGCAATTTAATATTGCCTCTGAATAATCAAATATGAGAAAATTAAAATTAGATGAACTGGGAAGACTCTCAACGCAAGAATTCAGAAGTGCACCAAAAGTTCCATTTGTTTTAGTGCTCAATAATATTCGCAGTTTGAACAACGTGGGTTCCGCTTTTCGTACCGCTGATGCCTTCCGGATTGAAAAAGTTATTCTTAGCGGCATTACCGGGAAACCCCCGCACAGAGAGATCCAAAAAACAGCACTGGGCGCCACAGAAACTGTGGAATGGAGCTATGAAAAAGAAGGTGTTGAAGCTGTAAAGAAATTGAAAAACCAGGGATATAAAATAATTAGTGTTGAACAAACCACTGAAAGTATCCCCTTGCACCGGCTGGAGATTGAAAGCAATTCTAAAATTGCCGCCGTTTTTGGCAATGAGGTTGAAGGTGTCGATTTGGAGATCATTAGAGAGTCGGATCAAATTGTGGAAATACCACAGCTCGGCACCAAGCATAGCTTCAATGTAGCCGTGTCTATTGGCATTGTGCTTTGGGACATGGCTTTAAAAGGTGGATATATTAAATAGATTAATATACCGGAACATGGCATTTAACAATAATTTCTAACTTTACTTTTAAATTAAAACAAGATGGAATACCGTATTGAAAAGGATACTATGGGTGAAGTAAAAGTCCCCGCAGATAAATACTGGGGGGCGCAAACTGAACGATCCAGAAACAATTTTAAAATCGGTTCTGAAAAAGAGAAAATGCCCATCGAAATAATTTATGCTTTTGCATATTTGAAAAAGGCCGCTGCAATCACAAACTTTGAACTTGGTGTTTTACCTAGGGAAAAAAATGAATTAATCGGGAGAGTCTGTGACGAAATATTATCCTGCAGTCTGGATGATCAGTTTCCATTAGTTGTTTGGCAAACCGGTTCGGGCACTCAAAGTAACATGAATGTGAATGAAGTGATCTCAAACCGTTCGCATGTTTTGTCTGGTAACAAACTAGGTGATGGAAACCCGGCTGTCCATCCTAATGATGATGTGAACAAATCTCAATCCTCGAATGACACTTTCCCGACCGCCATGCACATTGCGGCGTACAAAATGGTGGTGGAAACTACTATCCCCGGAATAAAAAAACTCCGGGACACACTTTATGCCAAGTCAAAGAAATTTATGAATGATGTGAAGATTGGTCGAACTCACCTGATGGATGCCACTCCCCTGACATTGGGTCAGGAATTCAGCGGATATGTTTCCCAGCTTGATCACGGAATCAGAGCGCTAGAAAATACACTGGAACACCTGTCTGAACTTGCCCTTGGCGGTACCGCGGTAGGAACTGGTATTAATACGCCCCAGGGTTATTCAGAAAAAGTAGCAGAGAAAATTGCAAATCTCACAGGTCTTCCGTTTATAACGGCCCCAAATAAATTTGAAGCCCTGGCCAGTCATGATGCAATTGTAGAAAGTCATGGAGCCCTGAAACAGGTGGCCGTTAGTCTGATGAAAATTGCGCACGATATCCGCATGTTAGCTTCGGGGCCAAGAAGCGGCATAGGTGAAATCATTATTCCAGCTAATGAACCAGGGTCTAGCATAATGCCTGGCAAGGTGAATCCTACACAAGCCGAATCATTGACCATGGTTTGTGCCCAGGTTGTTGGTAATGATGTAGCTGTAACAACCGGCGGCATGAACGGCCATTTTGAATTGAATGTTTTCAAACCCGTAATGATTCACAATTTTCTGACTTCCGCCAGGATTTTGGGTGATGCATGTGTCTCATTTAATGACCATCTTGCCGTGGGAATAGAGCCCAACCAAGCTAATTTGAAGAAAAACCTGGACAATTCGCTTATGCTCGTTACGGCTCTGAATACGCATATCGGTTATGAGAAAGCCGCAAAGATTGCCAAAACGGCGTATGAAAATGGAACAACGCTCAAGGAGGAGGCTCTGAACCTGGGTTATCTAACCGCGGAAGAGTTTGACAAATGGGTGGTTCCCAAAGACATGATTGGCAGTCTGAAAAACTAGTTTTTTTTGTGTTTAATTGTCCTTTTTCCTACTTTTATCAAGAATAATATTAAAAAAATACAGAAATGAGAACTATTTCAGCATTGGTATTATGTCTGGCGTTGATTTTTTCTTTTAACGCCACACATGCTCAATTATCCAAACAGGAGAAAAAGGCATGGGCAAAAAAGGCAAAGGAATACAAAAAAAATCCGGAAAGCCTGAAAAATATTGAAGAGGAAAATCAAAGCCTGAAATCACAGGTGAGTAGTTTGAACACCCAGTTGAATAATTTAAACTCCCAGACCGCTGATAAAGACGCAAAAATCAGTGAGCTTCAGGATCAACTTAATAGGTCCCGTGCTGATTTAGCTTCGGCACAAGAATCAGTGAGAAAAATGCGCGCCGAGATGGAGGCTAAACCACCCGCAGGCAATTGGGATCAAGGCCTCGTATTCAAGGTTCAAATAGGAGCTTTCAAAAACAAAGATCTGTCTGCTTTCTTTGAAGGTAATCCGAATATAACCGGATTTACCGCCGAGGATGGTTCTCAAAGAATTAATTTTGGCAACTTCCGCGACTATTGGACTGCAGATACTTTGAAAAAACATTTGCGGGAAATGGGTATTAAAGACGCATGGGTAGTTCCCTTCGAGGATGGTCAGCGCGTTGATCTGAAAAAAGTACTGGAAGGAATTCAGCCAGAGAAAAAGTCAGAATAAAATTCATCCGAAAAAAATAAAAAAGCCTCGTTGTAGCGGGGCTTTTTCTTTGTAACCCTATTTTTGAAAAAGCTTCCTTAATTAGTATGAATAAGAAATGGATCTTTTTGCCGGATGACGGCGAAAAAAGAGTAAGGGAGTTTGCTGCAACCCTGAATGTTCATCATGCAATAGCCTCCATATTAATTCAGAGGAATATTGATGATTTTGAAAAAGCGAAAGCTTTCTTCAGACCCTCCCTGGAAAACCTCTTTGACCCTTTCTTGATGAAGGATATGGATGTCGCTGTTGAGAGGCTTTGTATGGCTATTTCATCAAAACAAAAAATTCTGGTTTATGGAGATTACGATGTTGATGGGACATCGGCCGTTGCATTAGTGTATAGTTTTTTGAGAAAATTCCATTCGGCTATCGAATTCTATATTCCTGACAGGTATAAAGAAGGGTATGGTATATCTGACCAGGGCATTCAGTTCGCAATCGATAGTGGTATTAAATTGGTAATTTGTCTCGACTGTGGCATTCGCTCCGTGGAATTAATTGAAAAAGCCAGAAATAACGGAGTCGATTTTATCGTGTGCGATCATCATAAGCCCGGCTCAACATTACCGCCCGCTGTTGCTGTCCTCGATCCCAAAAGGGAAGATTGCGGCTACCCCTATGACGAACTTACGGGCTGCGGAGTTGGATTCAAATTACTCCAGGGATTTTGCATCAGGAACAAAATAGATCACGAGAAGCTTTTTGCCTATCTCGATTTACTTGCGATCTCCATCGCGGCGGATATCGTTCCGATTACCGGCGAGAATCGTATTTTGACTTTTCATGGAATAAAATTACTGGAATCAAAACCAAGACCCGGTTTGCGGGCACTGCTTAAGGCCAGCGGAATCTCAGGGAAAATTTCGGTTATGGATTTGGTTTTTGGAATTGGGCCTCGCGTAAATGCAGCGGGAAGAATTCATCACGCAAGGGATTCTGTAAATCTTCTGATTAGTGACTCCATGGATTCGTCCATGAAACTTGCCGAAACACTAAATGCACATAACTCAAAAAGAAAAGAATTTGACTCCAGCATAACTGAAGAAGCTTTGGCGATGATTGAGGAAAGTGATCGGTTACTAAACGCAAAATCGACTGTTCTTTTTAAGCCTGATTGGCATAAAGGCGTAATCGGAATTGTAGCTTCCCGATGTATAGAAAGATATTACCGACCTACCATTATTCTTACTCAGTCGGAAGGAACAGCCACCGGTTCTGCCCGTTCTGTGGAAGGCTTTGATATTCATGAAGCAATCAACAATTGCTCTGACTTGCTTATGAAATTTGGTGGTCATACCCATGCTGCAGGACTCACAATGCACCTGGATAATGTGCAATCTTTTGTTCAACGATTTGAATCTGAAGTTAGCAGTACCATCACTATAGAACAACTCACTCAAAAAATCATCATCGATCACTATTTACCCCTTGATGAATTGAATTCAAATCTTTACAAAATTCTTCGTCAAATTGGGCCTTTCGGACCCGGAAATATGCTGCCTGTTTTTTATTGTGATGATGTGGTGTGTACCGGTACTCCCAGAATTCTGAAAGATAAACATCTCAAAATGTTTGTGAAGCAGCAAAACGGTAAGCGCAAGTGGGAGGCTATCGGTTTTAATCTTTCAGAACATTTTAACGAAATTTCTTCAGGCCAACCCTTTTTAATGGCTTATTCTTTGGATGAAAATCAATATATGGGTCAAACTTTCCTTCAAGTCACCATCAAAGACATTAAATTTGGCCCCGTGAAATGAAATTACGCGCCGATCACCTTTACAAGATTTACAGGAAAAGAACCGTTGTGAATAATGTTTCCCTGGAAGTAAACAGGGGGGAGATTGTTGGGCTGCTTGGCCCTAATGGCGCCGGAAAAACTACTTCATTTTACATGATTGTTGGCCTGATCAAACCAAATGACGGCAGGATTTTTCTCGAAGATCAGGATATAACTTCACTCCCCATGTACAAGAGAGCCAAACTGGGTATTGGATATCTGGCCCAGGAGGCTTCAGTATTTAGAAAATTAACCGTTGAAGAAAATCTGTTGGCAGTTTTGGAGATGAGTAAACTTTCCAGGCATGAACAAAGGGAAAAAGTTGAAAGCCTGATTGAGGAATTCAGCCTTGGTCACGTGCGAAAAAATATTGGGATGGTGTTATCAGGTGGTGAAAGGCGAAGAACAGAAATAGCAAGAGCATTAGCTGTGGATCCAAAATTTGTTTTGCTGGATGAACCCTTTGCCGGCGTTGACCCAATTGCAGTAGAAGAAATTCAGTCGATTGTAGCTCAATTAAAGCAAAAGAACATCGGCATATTAATAACTGATCACAATGTTAACGAAACTCTTTCCATAACAGATCGTGCCTATCTGATGTTCGAAGGGAGATTACTTAAAGCAGGAAGCGCTGAAGAGCTTGCCGCCGATCCACAGGTAAGAAAAGTTTACCTCGGCAAACATTTCGAGCTGAAGCGCAAAATTTGAAATAGTTACCCCTCTTCTCACCAAATTTTGATATATTTAGTAAGGCAGCACATGATGTTGCCTGAGTTCACTTATGAATAATTTCCTGCTTGTATTCGCGGGGCTGCTTGTGATCCCATTCATATCCAGGAGTCAGCTTCAGGAATTCGAAATAAAAGAAGTCAATCTCATCGATCAGATTAATCAACTTAACAAAACGGCCTCGGAGGTCTATGATTCCGTTCCTGAAATGTCATTCAAGTTGGCAAACATGGCAATGAACCTCGCAAGAGAACAAAATTTTGATGCAGGTGTCGCCGAAGCACACCTTAACCTTGGCAATTATTACAAACTCAAGTTACTTCAAAGCAAACGGCTCGACAACTATTCCTCAGCGTTAGCTATTTTCAAAAATCTTAATGACACCATCAACCTGGCCCTTACCTATAAGCTAATTGGAAGTGTTTATGCATCTGAAGGATTGATCGATAAAATGCTGGATAACCTGAATGAATCTATCGCCCTCTACTCACAACAAAACGACAGCGATGGCATATATTCTTGCTATTTGGAAATGGGCAATGGTTATTATTGGGCTAAAGATTATAGTAATTCTACTAAGTATTATTTACTTTCCCTTTCTTCCCTGGAAGGAGTTAATGATTCGCAAAACCGGCTTGCAGGGATATTTAATAACCTTGGAGTGAATCACCTTGAACAGGGTAATTATTCCAAAGCGCTTGACTATTTCAGGCAATCTTATTCGATTTATTATGGAACCAATAATTTAAGGAGACTCACAGCTAATTATTATAATTCAGCCCGCGCACTTATTGGCATGGCTGAGTATGATTCAGCTATGACCTTTGCAATTAAGAGTCATGAATTAAGTTTGAATTTGAAAATAGATGCTGCGCTTGTAGAATCCACTCAGCTTTTAGCGGAATTATTTGAAGAAGCACGAAATTACCAGGAAGCATATAAATACCAAAAAATGCATTCACAGCTGGTGGATTCAATCAGAAACGTAGAAACGGCAAGAGTTATAGATAATTATGCATCTGCCCTCGAAATTGAAGAAGCAAAACTGCTAATTGAAGTAGCCAGAAAAGAGCACCTAATTACTAAAATTTACAGAAACCTTGCAGCAGTGGGTTTCTTTTTGGTAGTACTTTTTTCCATAACCGGATTTCTAATTTGGAGAGGAAGGCACCATAAGAAGATGGCAAACTTTGACGCTCAAAAAAAATTGGTGGAGGCTGAAGTTGAAAACCTTTCTCTTAGAAAAAAGTTGATTAATGATGAACTGGAATTCAAAAATCGTGAAGTTACTGTTTATTCAATGAAGGCGGTTCAAAAAAATACATTTCTAAAGGAAATCCGGACAATTGTTGATCAAATTGTGGAAGAGAATCAACAGGAAACCCCCAATCTAAGAAAACTATTAAACCTCATTGACTCTAATTCCACTACAGATAAAGGTTGGGACGAATTTAAGAAATCCTTTGAAAAGGTTCATCAGGATTTCTTTTCACGAATTAAAGAAAAACATCCGGATGTTACTTCTAAAGAACTGGAGCACTGCGCACTCATTAAATTAAATCGCAACCTTAAAGAGACAGCCTCTGTAATGGGAATTACCTCTGAGAGCGTTAAAATGGCCAGGCATAGGCTAAAAAAGAAATTGAACCTGGGACCAGAGGAAAGCCTGGTTGATTACCTGATCAAATTTTAGTTCAGTTGCATGACTATCCTTTATAAAATTTTTATTTATATTAATGGATACTTTTCATCCTTTTCCCACCCAATTTTATTATATTAATCAGCAAAGGGAACACATGAGTATTCTCAATTCGATATTGACCTGGGTAATGAGAAAGCGCATCCATCAGATTGAGCTTTTCATTAAATATCCACACGATGTGCAGGAGGAATTATTAAATGGATTATTGAGTTCAGCAGCTAAAACTGAATTCGGACAAAGTTATGAATTTGGCGGAATTGAAACTGTGGAGCAATTTAAGGAACGAGTTCCTCTTCACTTTTATGAATCGTTTTTCCCCTATGTAGAAAGGCTGATGAAAGGGGAACAAAATATCCTGTGGCCTTCCGAAATAAAATGGTTCGCAAAGTCTTCCGGCACAACAAATGCCCGCTCTAAGTTTATTCCGGTAAGTCCTGAGGCTCTTGAAGATTGCCATTACAAAGGCGGCAAAGACCTGATTAGTATTTATGTAAACAATAATCCTGACAGTGAAATGTTTTCAGGGAAAGGACTGGCAATTGGCGGCAGTCATCAAATTAATCCTTTTGATACATCTTCAACTTCTTATTATGGAGATGTTTCCGCTGTAATAATGCAAAACCTGCCGCTTTGGGCACAGTTTGTCAGAACTCCATCATTGGAAATCGCATTGATGGATAAATGGGAAGAAAAGATTGAAAAAATGGCTCTGGTTACTTCGGAAATAAATGTTACAAATATGGCCGGCGTTCCTACCTGGACCGTACTTTTACTACAGCGGATTCTGGAATTACGAAATAAGAAATCGATAGCTGAAGTATGGCCAGGACTTGAAGTTTTCTTTCATGGCGCTGTTTCATTTACTCCCTACCGCCAATTATTTGATTCATTAATTGGGAAACCCATGCATTATGTGGAAACCTACAATGCGTCTGAAGGTTTCTTTGGCATTCAGGATAGAAGTGTTGATGGTGAAATGCTATTGATGCTGGATTATGGGATTTTTTATGAATTTATTCCGATTGAACACGACGGGGAAGAAAACCCTAAAACGCTTGGTCTTCACGAAGTTGAATTAGATAAAATTTACGCTATGGTAATCAGTACCAATGCGGGGTTGTGGCGGTATAGAATCGGTGATACGATCCGTTTTACGAGCCTTTCTCCTTATCGCGTAAAAATAAGCGGAAGAACAAAGCATTTTATTAACGCGTTTGGTGAGGAAGTTGTGATTGAAAATGCAGAGGCTGCCATTACTAAAGCCTGCAGGGAAACTAACGCCATCATGGATAACTATACAGCTGCTCCACGGTATCTTGATGTAGGGCAAAAGGGTAGCCACGAATGGATAATCGAATTTATCAGGCAACCTTCAGATATGGAAAAATTCATAGAAATTCTTGATAAAACTTTGCGTGAAGTAAACTCAGATTACGATGCCAAAAGATATAAAGACATAGCATTGGATAAGCCGCTTGTTCACAATGTAAAGGAAGGTACCTTCTACGAATGGATGAAGAAGCGGGGGAAGCTGGGAGGCCAGAATAAAGTGCCGCGACTTTCTAACGATCGCCAATACCTCGATGATATTCTGGCCATGATTTCTGTGCCCGTGGACCTCTAAAGAGGAAGTGTGAAGTGTGCCACACTTTTAGTTAACAGGGTCAATGAAAATAAGTGTGGCATGCTTCATGCCAGGCACCTGACCCCATAACGAATTCCCGTGCCGGACAGATCCCTTACTCGCTCCACTTGATCATACACCCGACAGCTTTGGTAACGGGTACTTTTACCTCCTCGCCTTTTAGCAATGAAGTCATAGCGGTTTCTACGTATCTTTCGGTTGCTGCAGCTGCACTTCGCTGGTTGTTATCGATAGCGCCCTTGTACATCAATTTGAACTTCCCTTTCTCGTTGTTGAGTATGTAGATTTGCGGAGTATTGGTGGCACCAAAGGCTCGCGCTACTTCCTGAGTTTCATCAAAAACATACGGAAACTTATACCCCATATTTTTCGACCTCTTTGCCATCTCATCAAAAGAATCGCCTGGTGAACGGGCCGGATCATTCGGATTAATGGCAATTACCGGATAACCCTTAGACGCAAACATTTCATGCAAATCCATAATTCTTTGCTCATACTGCTTTACCACCGGGCAGGTGTTGCAACTGAAAACCAGAATGTATCCTTTTACCTCTTTTTTATCGGTAAGAGCTATCATCTTTCCATCAATGTTTTTCAGTTTGAAGTCAGCTACAAAGTCTCCTATTTCATAAGGAACAGACGCTGACCCTCCAAAAAGGAATGAGGCAATAATTAATAACGTAGTACTATAAAGTTTCATAGGTTTATTGATTTAAAAGTGATTCAACAATTTTTTCTAATTCTTCTTTCTTAAATTCTTTTTCATAAAATATTTTCTTTCCCGAAGGAGTAATAAATACCGTAGCCGGTAATGCACCTGACCACCGGGGATCTACTTTATCTATCCACGAGTTGTAATCCAGGTTATCTATCAGGTAAACCCTGGAGGTAATAGCTTTCCTCTTTAGGAAAGGTTTCACCGTTGATTCTACCTGGTCGGCATAATCAAGACTGATAAAATTCATTTCTACCTTATCCCGCTTACTTTTAGCAATTTCTTCAAAATAAGGCATTTCTATGATGCAAGACCTGCACCAGGTGGCCCAAAAATTATAAATGCGAAGCTTAGGGTTATCCTCCTTCAAAATTTTCTCTATTCTCTCAAATTGTACTACCTCCACCTCCTGCGACAAAGCCGGCTGGCAAAACAATAGTAAAACCAGGATAATTATTCTCATCATTGATTGTTACAAGCAAAAATTTTACCGTCTATTTCACCTTCCGGTTTCAAAGAAAGAATTTCAATAACCATTTCGCAAGACCAAATACAGCAACGGTTTTTGAGCCTTCCTTTCTCAAACGCTGGTATTGGAGGCGCTAATTTGCCAATATTATTATACTTATTCAATAATGCATATAACTTGCAGAAGCCCGGGTTTTCACTCCTTGATTGGTGTAAGGGGTGGTTAGGTGATGAGATAAGGAGGCTAAAAACCATCGATCTGAAATTATCCACATTTTTTATTAATTATCCACAATTCCCTGCTTCATGTGTTTAATTCATTATGAATCAACAATTTACGGTGTCCTTTTTAAATTTGAACTTTGTGGACAACTGAAAACAGCACAGAAATCAATGTAATTTGAGGTTAGAATAGCTAAACTCCTGCTTATCATGGAATTGCCTTTAAAGAGTATTGAATTTTACCAAGATTACCTTGCCTTTAATTAGCATTTTTACTGCTTGTCCTGCCTGATAAGCTTTTGACGGTATGTATTAAAGATTCTTGATTTGCTTACGAACCCTACATATTTGCCATCATCGATCACCGGAAGATTCCAGGCGCCGGTAATTTCAAACTTGCTCATCACAGACTGCATGCTTTCCATGGAAGAAACTTCAGCCGGCGGGTCATGCATCAATGAGCTGACTGCCTGGTTTTCCTGTGCATCCTTGTCAAACATGATTTCCCGGATATCATCCAGGGTTATGATGCCCATTAACTGTTGATCCTTTACCACCGGGAAGATGTTTCTTTTTGAAACCTTAACCAGATTCACCAACTCCTTGAGTTTTGCGTCCGGATGTATCTGCAACAGATCTTCTTCCACGATCTTTTTAAGATTTATTAAACTAAGAACCTGCAGGTCACGGTCATACTTGATCAAATCCCCTTGCTCAATAAGATGTTTGGTGTAAAGTGAATGTTTTTCAAAATAAGAAACCACGCTAAAGGATGCTGCCGATACCAGCATAAGCGGAACAAAGAGTTCGTAGCCAGATGTAATTTCTGCAATAAGGAATATTGCTGTTAGCGGGGAATGCATTACACCGCTCATTACTCCGCACATACCTACCAGTACAAAATTAGAAGTACTCAGCGCCTCTGAACCCATAACCAGGTTTACAGTTTCTGCAAAAACGAAACCCGCGGTTCCTCCCATAAAAAGAGAAGGGGCAAAAATACCACCGCTGCCTCCTGAGCCAATGGTAAGGGCGGAGGCGACCGGCTTAATAACCACCACACCGAAGATAAATAATATCAGAACCAGAGGATTTGAAGATTGTCCAAAAAAGAGTGTCGTATTCAATACTTCAGCGTCATTGGAAAGGAGTGATTTTATGGTATTATATCCTTCACCAAAAATGGGAGGGAAAAGAAATATTATTACTCCCAGAAGAATTCCGCCGGTAATAGCTCTGCTGTAATCATTTTTTACTTTTTTTATTATCCCCTCCACCGCGTATGTCATCCGGGTAAAATGGACGGAAACTACTCCGCATACTATTCCAAGCAGTATGAAGTAGGGAAGATCTATGGCCATAAAAGGATCCTGAATTCGAAATGAAAACAATATCTGGTCTTGATTCAACACAATTGAAACCATTGAAGCGGCGACCGATGAAATGAGCAGTGGGATAAATGCAGCAATGGTTACATCCATCAGAATAACTTCAATGCTAAAAATTACTCCGGCAATGGGGGAATTAAAAATCGCGGAAATGGCACCCGCGGCCCCACAGCCAATTAGCAAAGTTCTTTTTTTGTAATCCAGGTGGGCCAATCTGCCCAGGTTAGAGCCAATTGCAGATCCTGTAACCACGATGGGAGCCTCCAATCCAACGGAGCCTCCAAAACCTACCGTCAACGCGGATGTTATCATTCGTGAATACATCATTGCTCCTCTTATAATACTTGACTTCTTTGAAATGGAATACAGAATTTGGGTAATGCCGTGCCCGAGTTTTTCTTTCAGAATAAACTTTGCAACGACCAAAGTCAGCAGGATCCCAACTAAAGGATAACTTAGGTACAGGTAATTCTCATAACCTACATCAAAATCCTGGGTAAGAAATTTTTGAATGGCGTGGACGCTTAATTTAAGTAAGACGGCAGCCAACCCGGCAATAATTCCGATTATACCCCCAAGAATCAGCAGGAAATTTTTATCTTTCACGTGCCTGATTCTCCAAACCAGGAATTTAACCAGGAGTTCCTTCACTTTATACAGACAAGCCAGTAATAATCATCCTTCAAATTTATATATTGATTCAATAAATAAAGCAGAAACTTTTAAAAACGCTGTTTGTATGAAAAACAGGATTACAGAACTTTTTGGAATTGAATATCCCATTATACAAGCGGGTATGGTTTGGTGCAGCGGCTGGAAACTTGCTTCGGCGGTAAGCAATGCCGGGGGTTTGGGTTTAATTGGCTCGGGCTCGATGTATCCTGAAACGTTAAAGGAACATGTGGTTAAATGTAAAGAAGCTACTGATAAGCCTTTTGGCGTTAATGTTCCCCTGCTTTATCCTGATATTGATAAAATTATGAAAATCATTGAGGAGGAACAGATCAAAATAGTTTTTACCTCCGCCGGAAATCCCACCACCTGGACTTCTACGTTGAAGCAAATGGGGGCGACAGTTGTTCATGTTGTTTCCAGTGTAAAATTTGCATTGAAAAGTGAGCAGTCAGGAGTTGATGCGGTAGTCGCGGAAGGATTTGAGGCAGGGGGACATAACGGCAGGGAGGAAACTACTAGTTTCTGCCTGATACCTTCCGTTAGTGAAGTAGTTAAAATTCCTACGATAGCAGCGGGCGGAATAGGAACTGGCAAAGGAATGATGGCTGCCTTCGCGCTGGGGGCCGAGGGTGTACAGATCGGGAGCAGGTTTGCTGTCAGCGAGGAAAGTTCGGCCCACATTAATTTCAAAAAAAGAATAGTAGAAGCCGGTGAGGGTGAAACTGTTTTAACTATGAAAAAATTAACACCTGTCAGAATAATCAAAAATTCATTTTACAATCTCATTAAAGATGCAGAAGATAAATGCGTAAGTAACGAAGAATTATCTCAAATTCTGGGTCGTAGCAGAGCTAAAAAAGGAATTTTTGAAGGCAACCTGGAAGATGGTGAACTTGAAATTGGGCAAATCTCAGGCAACATAAAGGATATTCTCCCAGCACGGGAAATTTTGAAGAATATCTGGGAAGAGTTTATTTCGACCAAAAAAAGATTAAAAGACCTATAAACTATCCTTTCTCAATATCCTTCGGATGGTTACTCACCGTCTTATTAGGAAATATCCATGGAGAAACAATGGCTAA
>DASWHX010000077.1:0-37601 GCA_036397995.1 Cyclobacteriaceae bacterium | reverse complement strand
CGGTTCCTGATCTGGGTTGAAAACCTGGGAGATATCGCCAATGAATTCAGATTCAATGAAGTAAGGCCAAGGGAAATGTTTACTCGAAAGCAATTTTTCCTTACTGAAAAATTAAAGAAAAGCGATCACCCCCTTGCCAGAATATCATGGGAACCCATCAGCCAAATCCGAACCGGAAGAATTCATCCAACTCCACCGGATTCATTTTATAAGATATTGAATGGAACCTGGCAGGGAAGCTTCGCCGACAAGGAGATTAGGATTAGTATTTATCCGGTTGACAACGTGAACCCGGAAAGAAAACTCACTGGGTTTAACAAGTTTACCACCCAGGACGACATTAAACAAATAGACATGCGGGGCACTTTTGGCGACAGTGGCGATCATTTTGAAGTTACTATGGAAGAGTACAGATTGCCTTATGACGAGGAACCAGCATGGAAAAGAGAAATTATTGAAAAATATTGGGGCGGGCCGGAGAAGTTTTACCCTGCCGAATCCAGTTATGGTGTTTTCAATGTAACCGTGGATAAGAAAAGTCAGGTAATGAAAGGTACCTGGAAATCAAATAACGGGCAACTGATTCGGGAGTTTGAGATACCAAAAATTAGTGAGGGGACTAATTAAACGAAAAAGCACAAATGATCCTGTTCCTGTGAAACACTAAGTTTCTTAATTATCTATCTCTGCCTTTTTATACTTCTCTGCAAAAGCTTTTTTAAACTTCTCCATCTTTGGCTTAATTACATAGTTGCAATAAGGAGCATCAGAGTTCAACATGAAATAATTCTGATGATATTCTTCAGCAATGAAAAAGCCTTCAAACTTTTTAATTTCAGTAATAATAGGATTCAGAAAAACTCCGGCTTTCGTTAATTCCTGCTTGTAAAATTCCGCTGCGTTTTTCTGCTCTTCATCGTGATAATAAATTACACTCCGGTATTGAGTTCCAACATCCGCACCTTGTCTGTTCAAAGTAGTGGGATCATGGGTTTGCCAAAAGACTTCCAGCAGTTCCTTATAAGCAATAATATCAGGGTAATAGGTAATTTGAACTACCTCGGCATGGCCGCTAAGTCCTGAACTAACTTCCCGATAAGAAGGATTCTTGATTTTTCCACCCGAATAGCCGGAAACTACTTTTTCTACTCCTTTCAAACTTTGAAAAATGGCCTCGACACACCAAAAGCAGCCGGCGCCAAAAGTTGCAACCTCAGTCTTCATATTGTTTAATTTCATGGTTGGCCCAATTTTGGGGTTACTTTCAACTATAGAGTATGATGTAAGTAAAAGAACCAGAATTGAGGCGTTAGTTAATTTCATGCTTCTAATTTCGTTAATAATTGATTTTGGCAATGTTAATCTAACAAAAAGTATGCTTTACGAATTCATTACTAATCATTTTGTGGCTAACAATTATGGTTTAAATACGTTTACTTTAATTAACGAACTAATGTCTAACAGCAATGAAGGATACAAGAAGTGAAATCTTGCTATCTCTCGAAAGCCTAAACAAGGATCAGCAAGTTAAGGTTCTCTCCTTTATTAGAAACTTCACCAGCCCTCAAAAAGCAGGATCTGATGATGATTTTAAAATAAGGGCACTGAGAGAGATTCAACTTGCGTTGAAGAGCAAAATATTTCTGGTTTAGTTTAGGCTGGAGATGTAAGTGGAATTTAATTCTCGCTTTTCAAGATCATTTGCGCGAGAATAGAAGCCAGATTGTCGTTATCCAAACCTTTCAGAATTTCTTGCAGTTTTTCTCCTTTCTTTGAATCAGACTTACTGGATTTCAAAACCTTCCTTATTTCTTTTAGAGATTTATCCATTAACTGACTTTCCAAAATGGAATTTAAATCAGACGTTAATTCTTCCCTGTCACCTAGTTGACTCAGCGCGATTTCAACAACCTCTTTGCCTATTTTTTTACAAGTTACCATAGGGTCGTAAGAAGCTTTAGCGTCTCTCAAGGCCCAACTTCCGTAATCGATTTTTAATTTCTGAATTTCATGAACATGAGGATCATCAGCGCCGAAAGCTATGGATAACACGGCGGAGGTGGAACTTTTCCATGCTTCAAGATCAAAATCTTTGGAATTAAGTTTTTTAAGTTGGGCTTTCAACAGCTTGGAAACATCTCTTTCCATACTCTAAAGATACGCATAGCCTTCAAAAAGAGTTAAAAGAACTAATTATTTAAGAAACTTGTTTGTAAATTGAGAATCAACCCAAAGAATTCACTATTTCCTCAATTAGAGAGGATTTACCCTCACAGGTTCATAGCGCATAGTGAAGTAGAAGCCCCGATCAGGGGCTTCTTATTGGTGAGAGAAATCAAATGATGTGAAGGCTTCTTCTGGGACAGATTCCATTACTTTTATATTTCCCGGGCCACCATTATCTGAGCGATCACCGGATAGCAATATTTTTCCATACTTTTGATAATTATCAAATGGCCTGATAAAAGATGCGCTATCCTGGGCTGAATTTTGGAAGTATGCCCATTGGGTAATCAATCCCTCATCCCGATTCACCCAGACCTCATATTTATTATTTGGTGTATTTCCCACATTCTTAAAAGTTAATTGCAACACATCCGACAGCGTCCCGGTAATTGTTGAGTCTTGACGAATGTATTTTAATGTTACGCCACTGTCTTTAAGTTTGAAAGGCATGAAAAGCCAGTAAGAGTCATTGATCCATAAAGCCTGTGCTCGTTCAAGTTCTTTTGCCAGACTGTCAGGATGGGTAATTTCCACACCGGCCTTCATAGCTTTTCCTTGCATGGAGTTAACATTCACTAAATAGATCGTTGAAGGATCATTCAGGAATTCAATTCTCACATTTCCATCCCACTTATCCCACAACAATTTTCGTCTTCCAAAAAATGTCCAGCTTATATATCGTGTTTCATCCCAATTTTTCCTCCCACCCATTTTCTTCATAACACTGTCGGCAATAACAATTGCATTGGAATCAGATTCTTCGAAATTAAAATCCTCCATTGGTGGATTCTCCTCAGTAATTGTCTGTGATTGTTTTTCCGTCTGGCAACCTGCCCCCAGGAAAAGGATCAGTGCAGCGATAAGGAATGATTTCATTGATATAGGAATTTAGTCTTACCTAATATTAGAAATTTTCAATCAAAAAGTGCGAAGTTATTTGGCTTTCTTATTAAAAGCTTTCATGTCTTGGGTTTCTTCGATTCTGAATACTGCACGCCTTACAACTCCTTCTAAAGGAAGAAGGACAAGGGCAATGAATACCTGGATGAAGAAACCGGTAACAGGTGAATTGCCGGATGGGAATTTTAGTTCAGCAACTATCTGAATGAACTCAACGGCCAAAATTAAAGTAAGGAATGCAAGAAGTTTGCTGAGGAATTTGTATTTATGATCAATCCTGTTGAGCCGGAAGGACAAGAGAAACAATCCTCCAAATGCTATTATCTCGACTCCATAAAACCAGGGTCGCTTCCAATACGGTGGAACAATTTTGAATGTGAATGGCTCAAGACTATTTATTTGGCCGAACACATCACGGCTTTCGAAATTTAGAACATAATTACCTTCAGGCAGAAATGGAAAACTGATATTGTTGAAATCTCCAGACCACTCAGACCATGATGCATTTAGTCCTTCCAGTTTATAGCGGTACTCGATTTTGAAAAGATTGTCAAAATCAGCCTTCAGAAAATTGAAACCAAGAGAATTTTGGTTTTGCTGAATTTCAAAATTACCCTCAATCGGGAGGAGTCGTTGACCATTCTTGATTTCTCGAAGTAACAATGGAAGATGGTTGCTTACAATGGTGTCTTTATTTGACATTTTATATAAATCATTCTCCCCTGTTATTATCCAAAATGAATCGGAATCTTTATCGTAGGTCAGGAATGAGACTTCGTTGAAAAGACTTATGGGCCTTATCTTGCGGGAGGTGAGGTATTGGCTACCCAAGGGACTCCAATCCTTGCCATCATAAATCCAGATGGTGCCATCCAGATCTGAAATTGTTCGCTCAGGAAATTTACTCCACAAATTCGTTGATTCCTTCTTCTCAATTTCCTTCGTGATTTCATTGAATGTATACAATGAATTTGAGTTTAATATATACACCTGTCCGTTGATTTCCCCTCCAATATTTGTGGAATAAAAGGGGTTTTCGATGGGCCAGAATTCAAGATTATCAATAACATCCTGAAACAGTGTAGCCTTATAAGCTACATTAGGACCAAGCAGCCAAATATTGTTCTTTGAATCTTGAAAAATAAATTGGATATATTCTTCTATCTCCGAAAAAGTTGGATAAGAGGACCAGTTGTCACCTGACTTCCTGAAAAACGAAACGCCACCATTCGCTCCAGCGGCAATAACCCCGTCAATTCCCTTCATTGCATGAACAAAGGTGAAAGGTTCAGAAGAGATTGGTATTTCGTTATTACCTTTTACTTCAAATAGACCGGAGAGACTTGCTACGACAATACCACCGTTGGTTCCAACTAATTTCATAACCCTTGAATGGATCCCCTCAATTTTCTTGTATTTCCATTCCCTGGAAGTTTCCTCCTGGACAACCCTCCTTTGCAATTTAATTTGTTGTTGCTCCACTACAGCTTCCTTTTCTTCTTCCTCCTTTCTGCGCAGGAAACCGAATAAACCTCGTCGTGACTTTTTTTCATCTTGCAGTTTCTCTGCTTCCTGAACAGATGTAGGTCCTGTAGATGTTCTTACCGGAACGTAAATCACTTTTTCCCTGAACTCGCGCACTTCCTGCAGCCGGAATAATCCTACTGAAGTGCCCAAATAAATCTGGTTCCCTCCAAAATAGCCGGTCAAAAGTTTTCCGTTTATTCCAGGAAATCTCCCATAGCTGTGGAAAGGAAGAAAAGGCGAAACGCGGCTGAATCCATATGCGTGAGAAATCCAAAGACTATTCTCAACTCTGTCGCGGGTCATCGAGAATATTTGATTATCAGGCAACCCTGATTCGTAGTTCAATACCTCAAGCAAGGTTTTCTTATTTAAATCAAGAAAGACTACTCCACTCTCAAGGCTGCCAATTGCAAGAATATCCCCCTCCAGCCAAACACCAGAAGTAACAATAAATTTTGACAACAACTCCTTATCATTAAAAACTATTTTAGCTGCGGTTCTGTTTTCATATAGAAACAAATTGCCATCAGAATCGATTAGTATTGCTTTTGATTTATCAGGACTTAGAAAAGAAGTTTCCAGGGTTACATCATACCCAATTCCTGGATCAAAACTTTTAAGACTTTCCGATATGCTTAACACTCTCCCATCATTGGTAATGGCAAGCAACTCCTGTGGTAGAGGTGCGAAAGTCCGAAAAACGGATGCATCTTTTAATCGTAATTCGCTAATCTTGCCGCTCTCATAAATGAATACTGCTTTCTGGTTAAGAAAATATATTTTTCCAAGATGCTCTTTTATTTCAAAGATTTCATTGGCGGAAACTACGCTATCCGACAACGATTCATACAGAAACTCATTTCGACTAACCTTTATTAGCCTTCCGAATCCGCTTTGACCACCTATAAATATCTGATCCGTCTGATCGATGGCGATAGAAAAAATGGCTTCCGGTGTTTCTATAAAATCCCAGTTCGTGCCATCATATGCAATCAATCCCCTGTTATTGGCTATATATAAAATTCCCTGACTATTTTGGATTATTTTAAAATTGGTGTTTTCAAATGTAACTGTCCTGGGCACATGGTTGGTTAAATAAAAATGCCCATGTTGAGCAGGCAGGTATGAGATTGAAAATAAAACTCCTGCAAAGAATAAGAAAATTTTTTTCATATGATGAAAGTCCAATATCAAACTTAGCTAACCCTGCTCCAATTCACAAAGGTCTCAGAGATGGATTTTAGTTTTTGGTTGAGGTATTCGTTCTCTCCGGATTTTAACTCCGGGTCTTTTTTCAAAATGGCAATTGCAGCTTCCCGGGCAACTTGCAAAATCTTTCCATCTTTTGACAAATCGGCAACCGTAAGATCGAGCAATCCACTTTGCTGCGTACCCAGCAAATCTCCGGGACCTCTCAATTGAAGATCAACATCTGCAATTTCAAAACCATCATTGGTTCTAACCATGGTATCAATTCGGGTGCGTGCATCCTGGCCCAACTCATACCTGGTCATAAGTATGCAATACGACTGGTCAGCTCCACGACCTACTCTTCCACGGAGCTGATGTAACTGGGCAAGTCCAAATCTTTCGGCATTTTCAATAATCATAACAGATGCATTGGGTATATCCACCCCCACCTCAATAACAGTGGTGGCGACCATGATCTGAGTTTCTCGTTTTTGAAACCGGGACATTTCAAAATCCTTTGCATCACTTTTCATTTTACCGTACAATATGCTTACCTGAAATTCAGGAAATGCCCGACGGACACTTTCATAGCCATCCATCAAATCTTTCAGGTCGGATTTTTCCGACTCTTCTATTAAGGGATAAACTATGTATACTTGTCTTCCCTCACCAATTTGTTTTCTGATAAATCCAAATAATTCTAACCGGTTTGAATCATACTGATGCCGGGTGATAATTGGCTTGCGGCCGGCCGGAAGTTCGTCAATTACGGAAATATCCAGATCTCCATATAAGGCCATCGCTAATGTTCTTGGAATTGGCGTAGCTGTCATTACCAAGACATGCGGAATTAATACAGCATTTTTTTCCCAAAGCCTGGATCTTTGGGCAACACCAAACCGGTGCTGTTCATCAATCACAGCTAATCCAAGATTTTTAAACTGAACCACGTCTTCTAACAGCGCATGGGTGCCCACCAGGATGTGCAAGTCTCCATTGGCAAGATATTGATGGATAACTTTACGATCTTTTGTATTTGTAGCGCCGGTTAACAATGCGATGCGAAGGTTCATTTTCTTGGCAAAAGTCCTCAATCCTTTATAATGCTGATTGGCAAGAATTTCAGTTGGAGCCATTAGTGCAGTTTGAGTACCACCATTAATTGCAAGCAACATGCAAAGAAAGGCAACAATTGTTTTTCCACTTCCCACATCGCCCTGAAGCAGCCTGTTCATTTGGTGACCGGAACGCATATCCCTGTAAGCTTCTTTGACCACTCGTTTCTGTGCGCGGGTTAGTTCAAATGGTAAATGTTTTTCATAGAACTCCGTAACCAATTCTGCTGAATTGAAAGCATGACCTTTAAATTTTTCCATTCTTGAAACCTTCATCATCAATAACTTCATCTGAATAAAAAATAATTCCTCAAACTTCAACCTGTACAATGCTTTTGACAACATATTCTGATTTGAAGGAAAATGAATATGTCGCAACGCCTTTTTCTTGGGCATCAGCCCGTAATGATTAAGCAAGCCAGAAGGGAGTGATTCACCCATTTTCGGCAGAGCAGCTTTCAGTAATGTGATTTGAATTTTAGAAATTGCCTTGCTGTCGAGAAATTTGGATTTAAGTTTTTCTGTTGTGGGATACACAGGTTGCAGGTAACTGATTTTTGAACTCGTCTCCGTGAGTACTTCAATCTCAGGATGTGCAATGTTTAACTTTTTTGCAAAGAGAGTAGGCTTTCCAAATACAACATATTCCAGCCCGATCTTCAATTTCTTTGTTACCCAATTTATTCCTTTGAACCAAACAAGTTCAATCTCACCGGATTCGTCAACGATGTATCCAACCAATCTTTTTCTTTTCCCACCGCCAAGGGTATACAATGCCTTTAGAGTTCCCTTAATTTGAACATAGGGTAATGATTCATTTAAGTCTTTGATGGAATAAAACCGGGTTCTGTCTTCATACCTGAATGGATAATGAGTCAGAAGGTCGCCAAAGGTTCGAATGTTAAGTTCTTTTTCGAGAAGAGATGCTTTTTGAGGACCCACTCCTTTAATAAACTCGATTCCGGTATCAAAAAAGTTAGCCATATCTTATTGGCGGAGAGAAACATTTTTGGGAACCTCCGTCCTCCATTGCAGCGTGTTCAGCATGTGAATTATATCAATTTTCACATATTCAATTGCAGGTGACAGAGAATCGTTCTTTAAAGAGGTTCTGAAATACAAGGCTCCCCGAAGAAAATGTTCAACAGAATCTGTTACATAAAACTGAAACTGACTGGGTACTTCGCCACCTAATTCAGCTAGAACAGCGGTTTTTCCGGTCGGGGTTATGAGATAACTTTCATCAATAGAGTAGGCTTTTATTTGATGTTTTGAAGTCAACTTATACGCATCAGATAAATACTCTTCAAGGAGTTTTTGATTTCCGTTCACTGGTTTGTAAGTTATTTGAACATTGGCTATCAGGTCTGGATAAAAAAGGTCAATCCAATAAGGTTCTGCAATCCATGAGGAGTCATTATAGATTCTCGCGTGAGCGGAATATTCAAAAATATATGGAAATGAATCAGGGAGTAATCTGTATTCATGCTCAGGCAAGGGAAGTCGGTTATACCCTCTTGGTTTTGGAAGCCAATCTTTTGTGCAGGAACCAACAGCCGCAAGTAGTACAAATGAGAAAAGAAGTATTGCCCATGAATTAGTCAGTGAACTCCGTTGATTTTCCTTCACGGGCTTTTTCTTTAATGAATACTCGAACTCTTTTTATTCTCTTTTGATCAACCGCAACGATAGTGAAAACAAAATTGTCAAAATATATCTTTTCACCGGCTTGAGGCAAAGTTGAATTTATTTCCAGAATTAATCCTCCCAAAGATTCACTTTCGCCTTTTATATCATCAAAAACAGACACATCAACATCTATGGCTTTGCAAAAATCATTAAGAGAAGTTTTCCCTTCAAAAACAAAAGTTTGTTCATCCAGTTTATGAAAAATAAAATCTTCTTCGTCAAACTCATCATTTATTTCCCCTATTATTTCCTCAATTATATCTTCCAGGGTTACAAGACCGCTGGTTCCGCCATATTCATCAACTACAATTGCCATGTGAACTCTTTTTTCCTGGAAATCCTTCAGCAGGCTATCAATTTTCTTTGTCTCCGGAACAAAAATTCCCGGACGCAGCAATTTTTGCCATTCAAAGTTCTCCTCTTCTTCAATGTAAGGCAGCAAATCCTTTATATACAAAACGCCGGAGATACTGTCAATAGTCTCATTAAACACAGGTATTCTTGAGTATCCGGATTTGTTTATTTTGTCAAGTAACTCATGAAAATTACAATCCTCATCAACGGCGGTAATATCAAGACGTGATCTCATTATTTGTTTCACGGTTAATGTGCCGAAGTTGACTATCCCTTTAAGAATTTCTTTTTCTTCATCAGAGGTATTCTTATCGGTTGCTATCTCCAGAGCCTGATGAAGTTCGTCTACGGAAATCGAATACCCTTTCTTTTCAAACCTCTTCTCTATAACACCGGAAAGATTCATTAACACCCAGGCAACGGGCTTTAGAACGCGCGTTGAAATCCAAAGTAAAGGAGCAGTAATTCTTGCAAAAAGAAGATAATTCTGAACTGCAAAAACCTTCGGCATTACTTCTCCAAAAAAAACAATAGCAAAAGTAACCGAGGAGGTAAGAATAATAAGGATAACTCCCTCCGGTGAATGAGTTCCGACTAATTCCCATGTTAAAAATGTTGATAAAGTAACAATGGCAATGTTCACTAAATTATTCAGGATTAAAATGGTAGCAAGAAGTCGTTTTGGATTCTGTAAAAGGACCATTGTTCGCTTACCTGATTCGGTCGGATTCTTTCGCATATCAATTATATCCTGATTGGAAAGGGAAAAAAATGCTACCTCTGATCCGGAAATTAATGCTGAAAGGATAAGTAAAAGAATGATGCTCACACCGTAACCGATAACTAATGGTGTAATTATTTGTAATAAAAATAAACTCGGAGGTTCTTCAAGACTTGCTTCCAAAAAAAGGGGGTTTAGTTCAACATAAACCGAATTTTCTGATTCACATCAATTTTTCGCGAATGCAAATTTACAAAAGAATTCGTTCATGCTCTTAATAAAACATAGTCCGGAAGTCCTTAGAAAGGCAGATCATCCGTCTCATCGGCATCGCTGGTGACAATGTCCTTTTCAGCGGATTGTGACCCTGAACTTGAACCACCTCTACTTCCGAGCATCACCATGTTGTCTCCAACAATTTCGGTCGTATACCGCGTTTTGCCTTCCTTGTCTTCCCACTGCCTGGACCTTATTTTGCCTTCAATGTAGACCGAATCGCCCTTTTTGAGATACTTTTCAGCAACCTCAGCGAGCCCGCGCCAAAGAACAATATTGTGCCACTCGGTAATAGTTTTGCGTTCTCCGCTGGTCTTGTCCTTGTACGATTCAGACGTAGCTAACGAAAAATTTGCAACAGCAGCGCCTCCTTCAAGGTGCCTCACTTCGGGATCTTTTCCCAGGTTTCCTACCAGAATTACTTTATTTACTCCAGCCATAATTAATATTTAAATAGTTAAACAAAATCTCAATATAGTTAAATTGGTCTTTCTTCCAAATATTTATTTAATAAAACTGACTTCGGAAGGTCTTTGACCATCTTTTTTTTGAAGAGAAAAGGCTTCAACCATTGTTTGGTTTGAATACCTGGAGAACTAATTTCAATAAACCGGGCTCTTATTTCTTGATGACTTAGCTGATGTTTATACTCCTTGCTTTCGTATAACACTCTTGGCTCCTCCAGAAGTTCAATTGGAACCTTGTGCAAAATATCAGAAATGTCAATGGGTGCTTTACTTTCGATAAGAAAGAATTCATATAAACCTTTCCAGATATCATCCCCATTTCTCAACTGAAAATAAGTTTTATCTCCCGATTTTAAAATTACATAATTAAAGTACCTTTTGCGGATCTTACCCCTTGCTTTTTTATAGGGATATTTCTGTTGATCGCCCGAAGCATATGCTTCACAGCAATCCATAACAGGACACCGGGCACAGGAAGGGTTTTTAGGCTTACAAATAAGTGCTCCAAGTTCCATCATGGCCTGGTTGTAGTGGTCCGGATTATCCTTCGAAATTAGTTTAAGGGATTTCTCAAATAAGAGTTTTTGAGTTTTAGGTTTATGAGGATCTTCATGAATCCTGAAAATCCTGGTTAAAACCCGAATTACGTTTGCATCAATAGCCGGAACTGCCTCATGGTAAGCAAAAGATGCAATTGCAGCAGCTGTATACTTACCAATCCCCGGAAGCTGCAAGAGATCTTCAAACCGCTTTGGAAAACTTCCATGATTATTATTCACAATTATTTGAGCACATTTATGCATGTTTCTTGCACGACTATAATAACCCAATCCCTCCCAAATCTTTAGAACACTTTGCTCAGAAGCTTTTGCCAGGGAGAAAACATCAGGAAAGGTCTCAATAAACCGGTTGAAATATGGTAAACCCTGCTCAACCCTTGTTTGTTGAAGTATAATTTCAGCAACCCAAACCGTATAAGCATCCCTTTCATTTCGCCAGGGCAAATCCCTTTTTGCCCGGTAGTACCATTGAAGAACCCGCCTGGCAAAATAATTAACGCTCAGGGGCTTATATTTCATAATACTTTCATTTATGATGAATTATTTTGATGCTCTTTCTTTTATTAAAAATTTTGCTAACATAAATTTGTGACCCTTGTTAGAATTATCAATAACAATTGTAAAAAGAAGTTTTAATTAAATCTAAATATTTTCCAAGTGACCAAAGCCGATGTAATTACCGAAATAGCAGAAAAGACCGGGATAGATAAAGCAGATGTTACAATCACCGTGGAAGCATTTTTTAATGTGATAAAGAATGCGATGTCTGACGGGAACAACATATACGTAAGGGGGTTCGGAAGTTTTATTAATAAGAGAAGAGCAAAGAAGATCGCAAGGAATATCTCCAAAAATACTGCTATTGTTATTGATGAACACTACATTCCCAGTTTCAAGCCTTCCAAGGTTTTTGTAGAAAAAATTAAGAAAAGCGATAAGGTAAAACTTGTAAACAGCAAGTAGTTTCTCCTAAATGAGATACTCAAATGTGGAAAAACAGAGTAATACTGCTTCTGGTAGGAATAGCCTTGATTGCTATCCTCTACTCACTCCCAAAAGTAGTTGTAGATAATAAGCCTGAAGAGATAACGCCTGAATCTGCTCAGCAAGGCACAGGATTTCACCAATCAAAAGCCTCTCCTGAGGAACATCAGCGGGTTTTGGACTTCAAAACTCAGCTTGAAAAGACTGATAATATCGAAAAAAGCTCTATCTTTGCCGACTCGTTGGCGGAAGCATTTCGCGCTATGAATCAGTGGGACAGCGCGGCCTATTACCTGGGGAGACAAGCGGAACGCTTTGAAACCCCGGACAACTTAGAAAAGGCCGGGGAGGCTTATTTTCAGGCCCAGGGCTTTGCAATAAGTCAGAATGAAATCGAAATGCTAGGTCAGCAGGCAAGAATGTTCTTTGATAAGGTGTTAGTTCAGAATCCCCAGGATTTGGAGGTGAAGACGAAAATTGGTTTAACGTATATCGCCTCCAGTAATCCGATGCAAGGGATTATAGTTTTGAGGGAAGTTTTGGAAGTTGACCCTAATAATGAAATGGCATTATACAATATGGGAATTTTATCCATGCAATCCTCACAATGGGAAAGAGCGGTGGAAAGGTTTACAAAACTAATTGCGGTAAATCCCGAGAATTCCAGAGCGCATTTCTACCTGGGACTTAGCTATCTTGAACTGGACCAGAAGCAACTGGCAAAAGAACATCTATTGAAAGTAAAAGAATTAGAAAAGGATCCTGAAGTTTTGGCAAACGTGGATTCGTATTTAGAGGATATTGAAAATTAAAACGCAGAAAGATTTATGCCTTGCGGTAAAAAAAGAAAAAGACATAAAATAGCAACGCACAAAAGAAAAAAGCGATTGCGAAAGAACAGACATAAGAAGAAGTAATAACTTTTTCTTAGGGAACGACAAATCATATGAGTAGCGAACTAATAATTAATTCTACTCAAAATGGATGTCGAATAGCCCTTTTAAAAGATAAAGGTTTAGTAGAGTTTCATATAGATGAAGATGGAACTCAGTTTAATGTTGGAGATCTTTACCTGGGAACTGTTAAGAAAGTTGTACAAGGTTTAAATGCAGCTTTTATTGATATCGGCCATGAAAAAGACGCCTTCTTACACTACTTGGATTTGGGACCGCAATTTGCCTCCTTATCAAAATTTACTAAGCTCGTTTTATCTAACAAAAACATTTCGGGTGACCTTGGGAACTTTAGGAATGAACCTGACATTAACAAATTTGGTAAGATTAACCAAGTTTTAACCAGGAATCAAAAAATTCTGGTTCAGGTTGTAAAAGAACCCATAAGCACGAAAGGGCCTCGACTATCCTGCGAGTTATCTATGGCGGGAAGGTATCTGATATTGGTACCATTTTCTAAGGTAGTAAGCATATCCAGAAAAATTTCCAGTGCTGATGAGCGTAAACGGCTCACCCGTTTGGTTACCTCAATTAAGCCCGAGAATTTCGGAGTCATCATTCGAACTGCAGCCCTGGGTAAAGATGTAGCGGAACTGGATCGGGATCTTCGCAACCTGGTTAATACCTGGAAAGAAGGTATTAAGAAACTTCGCAATGCAAAGCCCAGGGAAAAAGTAATTGGTGAGATGAGCAAAGCATCCTCAATCCTACGGGATGTCCTGAATGAAAGTTTTGACAATATCCTTGTCGACGATCCAAAAATCTATGATGAAGTTAAAGGATATATCAAACGGATTGCTCCAGGTAAAGAAAAGATTGTAAAACAATATTCCGGCAAGGCCAAGATCTTTGAACAATTTGGCATTGAAAAGCAGTTCAAATCGCTCTTCGGACAAACAATTAGTTTGAAGGCTGGAGGCTATCTAATAATTGAACACACCGAAGCTCTCCATGTTATTGATGTAAACTCCGGCAACAAGTCAAACAGGGAAGTAGATCAAGAAGCAACCGCATTATCAGTAAACCTGGAAGCTGCGGCGGAAATCGCCCGGCAGCTTCGCTTACGCGACATGGGTGGAATCATCGTAATTGATTTCATTGATATGCGAAAATCTGACAATAAAAAACTCCTTCAGAAAAAGATGAAGGAAGAAATGAGCGCTGATAGATCAAAATTTACAGTGCTCCCTTTGTCGAAATTTGGTCTTATGCAAATTACGCGGCAGCGTGTTCGTCCGGAAATGAATATCACCACGCTGGAGACCTGTCCAACCTGTAACGGAACAGGCAAGATTAAAGCTTCAATTCTTGTATCAGATATTATTGAAACAAGCCTGGATCATTTGATTATTAAACAAAATGAGCCTGCAATTTCTATTGCCGTACATCCTTACATCCATGCTTACTTTACCAATGGAGTGATCTCCAGGCAAATGAAGTGGTTCTTTAAATACAGGAAATGGATCACTTTGATAGAGGATTCTTCGCTAGGTATTACGGATTTCAAATTCCTGAATAAAGAAGCGGAAGTAATTGAGATCTAATTACCTGGTCTCAATGGATTTTTATTTATTATATAATTTTGTATATATTCCCGGGCCTGGGGAAAGTAGCGACTCTCTTCATTAACAAGTTTGAAGTAATAGGTAGCCAGATCATAATAATTATCAATTTGCAAGATCCCGTTTGCAAGATTTCTATAAAAGGCCTCCCTATCCATTTCTAAGAAAATGTCATAAATCCTTTGACCCACTTCATAATAAAAGACGCCCTTTTGAAATGTCACCTCTTCTAATAGTGTGGATGCTGTCTCATAATCGGGATGAGAAGATGGAATGTTTGAAAAATGAAACGCAGCTTCATGAAGCAAATCAAACATTGATTTTCGCATTTCCTCAACAAGATTGTCGAAATCTCCGTAAGAAACACCATGAATACCATCCATTACATCCAGCGCCTTGAACAATAATTCAGTTCCCAATTCGTAAACCGCTCTTTTATTTTTAGGATTAAAGGTGATACTTCGCTTATGTGATTCGATGGCTACCTGATACACATCACTACTTTCCCATCTCATTAATGAGTCCTTAAAGTTGAAAGTTTTATGTGCTGTTTCCATAAAAGCATTTATTTCAGCTTCTCCCTTTTCATAAACTTGAAGAGGAACAAGATTGTTTAATAATTGCCACATGGGATCAAGAGGCAAATGATCTTCAACAAACTTTTCAGGCGGAGTTAAAAAATATTTATCATTAAAACCATCCTCCAAACCCGACTTCTGAGTAATTCCACTACCTGCACCCCAGGTTGCATCTAACAAATACCAGAGGTTGTTCACTCTTACCGCATTCCATGCATGATCACTAACAAAGAATTCCTTTCCAGGTTTGTAACCATATCCTTTAGAGTATCCGGAAATCACCGCGGATCTTATATCTACCTCTTCACATAATTCATGAAATAAATCTGCAAATCCCTGACACAGGGCAGTTCTCCTTGCAATAACAACTTCCGGAGTTTGAACAGGATATAAATTTTTTTCAAGAGACCGAAAATCGTAGGCAATATTAGAAGTAATCCACACATAGAATGCCCGCACCTTTTCAAGTTCAGTTTTTGCCTCTTGAGTAAGATAATCTGCCAGGAGAGAAACATTAGTAGAAATGGAGGAAGGCACCCGCAGAGATTGGTATGAAATCTTGTTATAATTTCTTTCCTCTGACCGCGTGAGGCTATCTAATACCGACTGACAAATTCCCAAATGAGAATAAATGAACAATGATATAATCAGCCTCAACTTCATTACCAATAGTGAATTCAACGTTAAATTATAATTCATGGTTTGGTATTGCTAATTTTCATGGACTAGATTTGTCCTTATGATATACAAGGGCAGCTTATTTCTTGTTATATGTACCTTTCTTCAATCTTGTGCGAATGATGATTGTGAGGTTGATGAATCAATTTCCGGAATCACGGTCAACATTGAAATCTCAAGACTTGAAGAAACAATGTTTTCCCTTCAAAGTTCTGAGGAAGTGCGGGATTTCCTCAACGAAAATTCTGCAATGAAAATTCATTTTTTGGCTAGCGATCAATATCCTGATGATTCTATCTTAATCAATAATCTTTTTCGCCGCATTAAAGATCCTCACATTGATACACTACTGAGGGAAGTTCGGCAGGAATTTGCTGACTTTAGCGATTTAAAATTAGAATTGGAAGCAGCATACAGATACCTGAAATCCTTTTATCCGGAAATCTTAATTCCAAAAGTTCAGACCATGGTTACAGGGTTTGGAAGCAGCGAACTTTATGTAAGCGATTCTTTGATTATTATCGGGCTCGATTATTACATCGGTCCATATGCAACGTATCGACCGATTGAAATTCCTAACTATATTCTCAAACGCTATCAAAAAGAATATATAGTGCCCGCCATTATTTTACTTCTTGCTAACAAATTTGTTAAGGATGATTACAGTGACAGGACAATGCTGGCTGACATGGTTTATTATGGGAAGAAATACGAGTTTGCCAAATCAATCATGCCATGTGCTCCAGATAGCCTGATTATCTGGTATTCGGGTCAGCAATTGACAGATGTAAATGAAAATGAAGACATAATTTGGGCCAATTTTGTGGCAAACCAATTAATTTTTGAAACTAATCACATGACAAAAACGAAATATATGGATGAACGGCCGACTGTTTTTGAGATCGGGGATAAATGTCCGGGTAGAATCGGAGCCTGGCTGGGTTGGCAAATAATTCGAAGTTACCGTGAAAAAAACCCCGATATCAGCGTGCATCAAATGATGGAAATCCAAAGTGCAACAGCAATCTTTAACAATTCCGGCTACAAGCCAAGTCGTTAGTTAAGAGCTTTTGCAATTTCTAAATACAGTCTTTCTACCAGTAACTTTACTTCAAATTTTTGTGCCAGCATTCTGGAATTATTTTTCATTACTTCTCGTTTCCCAGGTTCAAGGAGAATTGACCTGGCTTTATTCAGGCAATCAGCGGGATTGTCAATGTCCATAATTATTCCGCATTTAGTATTTTTAATCAATTCTTTTTGCCAGCCACCGTAGTTCATAAGCACAATGTTACCAGCAGCAATGCCATCGATGAGTTTATTCGGGCAACCGGTGGTTAGCAAAGGATAGCGCTTATCAAAGCTTACATAGATGGCATCAGTATATGACAGCAATTCTTTAATTTCATCTTTAGAACCAAATGGCATAAAAATTACATTGTGCAGATTTAATTTATTCGCCAGACCCTGGCAAAGTTGCAACTCCTTACCACTTCCTTTGATTACAATCGTAATCGCTTCTTCCCTTAGAATTCCGGCCAGCTTGATAAGGGTTTCAACCTTATTTGCAATTCCTAATGTTCCTATATAGGAAATAACAACATTCCCCTTTTTAATAGTTGAAGGAATTTTAATCTCCACATTCTTTATTTTGAAAAATGCGGAATCAGCAAAATTTTCAATTACTGTAATTTGTTTATCCTTTACTTTAACCTGAATCAATTGTTTCATTTCATTTGACAGAGCGACAATGAATTTTGATTTCGAATAGATGAGTTTCTCCAGTTTTAACACACTCCATTTGAAAATCGGATTCCTGATAATTCCCATCTGAATAGGAATATCCGGCCAGAGATCACCCACTTCAAAAACATAAGGAATTTTGTAATGACTTTTTGCCCACAAACCGATAATCCCAACACTTAAAGGAGTCGACATCACATAACAAACATCATAATCCTTGTACAACTTCAGCGAATAGATTGCTTTAAGAAGGAAGCTGGAATAGGAGATCATCCTCCGGGCGAAGCCAAAACTGTTTTCATATCTTACTTTCAAATATCGAATTTCAAAATTCTCAACCTTGGTTACATAATTCCTTGCCTTTTGTGAAGAAGAGATAACACTCACTTGGTTACCTAATAGACTTAATTCTCTGGCTATATGATAGGAACGAATGGATCCACCCTGATTCGGGGTGCGAAAATGCTGGTGAATAATCAGAATTTTCAAGATGTTTTTAATTTCTCAAAATATCGGCAAAAATGAGAAATGTTGCACAGGTTGCATTTAGGTTTCCTCGCCAGGCACACATATCTTCCATGCAGAATCAGCCAATGGTGGGCTACTGAAATTACATCGTTGGGAAGGCATTTCATTAATTGTTTCTCCACATCAAGCGGTGTTTTTGAATTTTGACGAACAAGCCCAAGCCTTTTAGAAACACGGAATACATGTGTATCAACCGGCATGAATGGCTGATCGTAAATCACGGAAGCAATCACATTTGCGGTTTTCCGCCCCACTCCGGGAAGTTCCTGCAAATGTTTTAGCTCCACGGGAACCCGCCCATTAAATTTCTCAACCAAAAGTTTTGCCATCCCAATAAGGTGCCGGGTTTTATTGTTTGGGTAAGAAATGGATTTAACGAGAGGGAATAGTTCATCAAAGCCGCTGACTGCCAGATGTTTTGGAGTAGGGTACTTCTTGAATAGTGAAGGAGTAACTAAGTTGACCCTTTTGTCTGTACATTGGGCACTTAAAATAACAGCTACCAAAAGCTCATAGGGATTGGTGTAATTAAGCTCGGTGGTTGCCTCAGGTTGATGTTTGGTAAAGTGCCTTACAAAGGCTTCATACCTTTCCTTTCGCAGCATTACTTATTTAAAGAATGCACATCCGCATTTCTTGAGTAATCCAAAATGGCTTTAATAACTTTGTCAGAGGGGTTGAACTTAACATCGTCAAGTTGCCTGATGACCTTGGAAATTTCTTTGTACTGCTCCTGCAGCACAGGGTCACAAATCAAAGCATTTAGAATTTTTCTGTTTTCTTTTTCAGAAGTTTCTTTGTAATAATACCTGATTAATTCATTCGGGGTAAATGTTTTTGTCATAGGCAATGTTATATTTTCTTACTTTTTTGCGTAGGTTAATCAAAGCATACCGCATTCTCCCTAAAGCCGTATTTATACTGACGCCCGTTGCTTCGGCAATTTCCTGAAAACTCATCTCCATGTAATGTCTCATTACCAGAACTTCTCGCTGAGTCTCGGGAAGTTCCTTAATCATAAACTTTAATTTATTATGCGTATCTGTAACCAATTGCTTTGACTCAAATGAGTCTTCGGAAAACTGTAGATTATTGAAAATCTTATCTCCATCTTCCATGATTATGGTTGGATAACGCTTTTCTTTCCTGAAGAAATCAACCGCCAGGTTATGAGCAATTCTCATTAACCAGGGTAAAAATTTACCCTCCTCATTATACCGGCCGGACTTAACAGTTTTCACCACCTTAATAAATGTTTCCTGCAACAGATCCTCTGCCACATAACTGTCTTTAACAATAAGATAAATGGAGGTATAAACCTTTCGCTTGTGCCGATTAA
Organism: Cyclobacteriaceae bacterium; assembly: GCA_036397995.1. Classification (GTDB taxonomy): domain Bacteria; phylum Bacteroidota; class Bacteroidia; order Cytophagales; family Cyclobacteriaceae; genus DASWHX01. The sequence goes on along the minus strand of DASWHX010000077.1, from coordinate 18,210 downwards.
CAATCGATTCAAAAGCCTCTTCGTTACCATTTTTGTATAGCGATATTAATTCGCTGTCACTCAATCTTAAATTACTCATTTAATGATCGCATTTAGTTAACGTAGAAGTCTATATCATATTGTCAATCTTAGGTTTATGATTAAAAATTAATTCGAAAGAACACCAAATGTAGAAATTAGACCTATACGAGTAAAGGATTTTGAATGATTTTTTTGCCCTCATTACCCACATAATTGAGTATATCACCCAAAATGAGGGATTTAAACCACCCTTAACAACACTGTCTCAATAGTTAAGCCAGGTCCAAAAGCCATTACTAGGATGATTTTCCCTTTATCGTTCTTTTTTATTATTGATAGCAATGATTTGACTACAAACAGCACTGTCGGGGAAGACATGTTCCCATAATTTTTAAGCACTTCCCGGGCGTATTGATTCTTGGATTTTTCCATTCCCAGTTCTGATTCAATTTCATCCAGGATCCTTTTCCCGCCAGGATGAATCGCAAAAAAATCAATGTCCTTTAGTTCCAGATTATTGCCGGAAAGAAACCTATACGTCAGCTCAGCAATTCCTTTCCTGATGACGTCGGGGACATAGGAAGAAAGCTTCATCTGAAAACCAAAATCATCTATTGTCCAGGCCATTTCTTCCTTGCCATAATCCAGAATGTCACTATAAAAACTTAAAAGCTCCAAATCCATTTCTTTAGTCATGCCTGATGATATCAATACGGCAGCAGCCCCATCTCCAAAGATTGAATTTGCCAGATAATTATCTTCAGAATTCACTTTTTGAAAGTGTATTGAACACAATTCGACACAAACTACCAGCACTTTGGCAGCGACATCTGATTTGCAAATGGAGTCTGCGATTCTCAAGGCATTAATAGCGGCATAACATCCCATATAGTTTATTGCACTTCGTGATGTAGTACTGGGTAACCCTAATTGGGTAACCAGGTCAATATCCAGGCCTGGTGCATACATTCCGGTGCAGCTTACTGTGATGAGGTGCGTAATCTGATTAAGTTGAAATTTATTACCAAGGCAATCATATACGGCTCTTAATGAAAGGTCAACAGCTTTATTGCGAAAAAGGTCCATTCGCATTTTAGTGCTGGGGAATGGCTCCAGATTATTGGTTTTTGGGAAGAAATTACGTTGACCATTCCCGGAATAATCTGAAATAACAGAATACCGGCTGGAAATTCCGGTAGATCTAAATAATGCCTCAAGTTTGGATTGTTCCTGCCCTTCCAGGCCATGGGCTTTAACCATAAAGGAAGCAATGCTTTTCTGCGGTATCGGCTGGCCCGGATTTGCAGTTCCTATTGCCTTAATATAGCTTCCCATAGTGGTAAAATCAAAAAAGTTATAATTTGGTTCATTTAGACTACAATGATCAAATATTCAACCATCATTCATCTTCGCTTCCCTTTTTCCGTCTTCTTATTGCCAATTTACCTATTTGCCTTATCACAATCACCTGAAGTTTCTTATGAAAATGCTATTCTTATTTTTATTGTCCTTCATTTGTTGGTGTATCCTGCTTCAAACGGGTACAATAGTTATTTTGATAAAGATGAAGGCAGCATCGGGGGAATAAAGACTCCCCCTAAAGTTACCAGGCAATTATATCTGGCGGCCTTAGTAATGGATGCAGTAGCATTAATAATCGCTTTTTTTATTAGCTGGATCTTTGGAACAGGAATATTGATTTATGGATTAGCTTCGAAAGCCTACAGTCATCCATTTATCCGGCTAAAAAGGTATCCAGTTATAGGGTGGTTGACCATAGGGACATTCCAGGGATTTATAACCTATCTTATCTCATTCCAGGGAATGAATGACCTTCCAATTCAGGAAACCATTTCTGACGGATGGCAGCCAGCAGTATTGGCCACAGTTCTATTGTTAGGGTCCTATCCTATGACCCAGGTTTATCAGCATGAAGAGGATGAAAAACGCGGAGATATCACTATAAGTTATAAGCTGGGCTTATTGGGCACATTTCATTTTACAGGAATACTTTTTGGAATAGCGACGCTTTGCTTCTTTTTATTTTTTCTAAAGAATCATTCCGCAATAACTGCCGCTCTTTTTTTAGGATGCATGCTGCCAACAGTAATTTTTTTTGGTGTATGGTATTTTCAGGTAAGAATAAATCCACAAAAAGCGGATTATCGAAACACCATGACTCTTAACCTCATTTCTTCAATTGGGTTGAGTCTTTTCTTCCTGTTAATAACTTTTTTTGACATGTAAGATATTTCTTTCGATTTAATTCTGATGTGAGAGAATTGTGAAATCCTGGAAGGAAAATGCCGGTAAAGGAGAATTCATTTTTAAAAGTGAAATCTCAAATTTAACGAGAGGAGTGTATCTATTCGAGATAAGTTCAAATAATTCAAGATCCCTGAAAAAATTCATCAAATAGTGATCTAGAAAGGTTGACCATGCGTCTTATTTATCAGGAATTTTCCCAGTGTTCCAAAATTATTTAATAGTCCGACAGAGGCATTACTTAACCAAACGCTGCCAAAAAGCTTTTGTAAATTACGACCTATAACCATTCGGGAAGAAAATTGGTTTTTCCATCTTTCCATGTAATTCGTCTCCAATCTGGTCATAGTAATTTCAGGAGAACCAAAGAACCGGACGATTTCTTCACAGGCTATTTTAGCTGCATGAATCGCCATCGACATGCCATTTCCGCATAAAGGCGCGATCATTCCGGCGGAGTCACCAACCATTAATATGTGAGATTCAACCTGATTTTTTGATTCGAAATTGATTTCATTAATAACTATCGGATTATTCATAACAAATTCAGCATTTCTCCATATTTCTTTTAGAAAAGGGTTTTTCTGCAAAACTTTCTCCTCCATACTTTGAATATTGCCGCATTTTTTAAGATTACCACGTTCACTTAAATAACAAAGATTGACGGTATTATTCTCCACATTACTTATTCCGCAATATCCACCTTCAAAATTATGGAGTTGAATTTCATTTTTGGGCAGTTCATAATGAATATGATATTTCACGCCAATGTACGGGGACTTGTGTTTTAAGAAAGGCCGGCTAAGTTTTTTATCCAATGACGACCTTTTGCCGAATGCACCAATCACCAGATCAGATTCAATGCCTTTGCCACCGCTAATTGATACTTTGAAAGTCCCCGAGTCAAAGGCGATATCATCAACAAATCTATTCGTAAGAATAACGGCTCCATTCACTTTTGCTTTTTCTGATAGAAGGTGGTCAAAAGAAAATCGGGAAATACCAAAGCCTCCTAAGCGTAAATCTGTTTCGGCTTTCTTGCCATTAATGGAAGTTAAAATAAATCGATTTATTTCCGGTGGATTAAAATGAGTGGGAAACAATTCAAGGGACTGCAGAAAGGGTTTAACTTCATTGGAAACATACTCACCACAAACCCGGTGAAAAGGATATGACTTTCTTTCAATAAGGCAAACTTCAATCTTTTCCCTGGCCAGATAATTTGCGCAGATAAGTCCACCAAGCCCGCCTCCAATTATTGCTACTTGAAATTTTCTCTTCACAAAAAAAGTATTATTCGAGTTCCTTGTCTAAGGAATTGACAACATGAACTAACATTTCTACCACTGAATTATAGAAGTTAATATCTATTTTTTCAAAGTCATCACCGGGTTTATGATAATCTTCATGATCTTCAACTCCGAAATATAGAAAAGGAATCCCCGATTTGCTAAATGGTCCGTGATCAGATGAATTAGACCAGTCATGTCCACCAGAACCTGGAGTATCATGGCCGAATAGTACTTTCAACCGGTCGTTTTGGGAAAGCGATTTTTGTACTAACTCCTTCAGGTCAGGATTTTGATAGGTTCCCGCGATATAGATTTCATTCTTGTCATTACGAGAAATCATGTCCATATTCACATTGAGAATAATTGCCCTGGAATTTGTAGCAACAAAAGCTTTTGCCCCCTGCAGGCCCGATTCTTCCGCATCAAAGAATGCAAAAATCATACTGTGTCGTGGTGAATTTTTCTTGAAATAATTGGCAATCGCGAGTAATGCAGCTACTCCGGATGCATTGTCATCGGCACCATTATAAATTTCTCCTGATCTAACACCGATATGATCATAATGTGCGCTGATGACGAAATAGGAATTCGAAGAAGCAATTCCTTCAATGTGACCAAGAATATTTGTCCCTGTTTTTTCTCCATCACTGGCAGAGAAGTTAAATTTTTGCTGAAAATCTGATTCCAGTGGTTTTACGGCAATTTCTCTCAGTCTTTTCAAAATAAATTCTCTGGCTTTTTCGTTTCCATCAGTGCCGGTTTTTCTTCCTTCCATGGAATCGTGAGATAAAATCCTGAGATCATTCATTAGAGCAACTTGATCAATTTGGGCCGAAGTGGAAAAAGGGAATACAAGGAATACCACTATGCTAAGTAAGGATTTTATTAAATTTGTCATCCCTTTTTATGGATATGATCTGCTAAATTAAAGACTTATCCACAAATGTATGCGGAAACTATTATATATATATATACTCCTGGTCTACATAAGTTCTCCTCTCATCGCACAGGATATACTGTTGACAAATTCTCCAGTGTATCTCAATGTCTCCTTTGAAATTCCAGAGGATTTACTATCTACAAAAACTGCCGTTATCGTTGAGGTTGGGAGTTCGGGATTGAATTGGAAAGAAATTTCGAATTATACCCAAATCCAGCTAAGAAGAACTGGAATTGATGCGGTGGCGTATTTCCAATGGAAAACCGTGTTTTCGGGGTTTGAACCACAACAGGAAATTTCAGAATTCCTGAAAACGAGACAAGTAACGAACATAATTTTGGTTAGGGCGACAAAAGTCAAAGCCGAGGTCTGGCTGACTAAATTTAACAACAGCTGGTCAGTGATTTCCAGCGGTCAAAATGCCTGGTATTTCAGCGACAGCACTGTTTCCAAAGCTTTGTTGCCACTATATCAGAAGGCGGCACTGGAGCAGGAACGAAAAAATCTGCTGATTTCAGATGTGCCGGAATATTATGAAGGGCTAATCTTTCATAAAAGAAAAATAAGCAAGGCTTACCCACCTGATGTCCGGGGTTTTAAAACCGGTATAGCATTAATACCCTCAACCTCCAAACCGGAAGAAATAAATGTAAACCTGCAGAGAGTTTTTGAAACGTATCAGGATGCTATTATGGCCAGAAATGATGAGCTCAAAAATGTTATAACTGAAAAATATCCATTTAAATATGAATTCTACGACTTTGGCCTTACAATGGAAGAATTGAGAACAACCAAAGGATGCAATTTCTTTCTGGGTTATGTTTATGGTAGAGCAAATGATATAACCCAGATGTTTAAATTGAGCTCCGGAGATTCTAAAGAAATCATAACAAATGCAGTCTTGTCAGAAAAACCAATAATTCGAAGCATTCCAGCTGATCGCATGGTTTTCAAATTTTATTTCAGGAATACAGTTACTGGGGAAATATTCATAGGTTCTGTTTGGGATGCTGATGTAGCAATTAACGATGCTCTTCGTAATTTTATTTTTTATATGAAACGAGATTTGAAAGTGAATCCTTAATTGAAAATTGTTAACTTATCGAATAAAATTTCCTGTATGCTCAACAATGAGTTAAAATTTAAGGTTTGGAATAAGGTGAAAAAGAAAATGTACATTTCGGGGTCATTATCTTTTTCAAGTGAGCGGCATTCTTTTGTTGTTTTTGCTGATAAAGAGATGGGGTTGTTTAAAGATGATGATATAGAAATACTCCAATTCACAGGTCAAAAAGACATGAACAACAGGGAAGTGTACCAGCGTGATATCGTTGAGATTGAGGGTAAAAGGTTTATTGTAATTTGGGATAATAATCGCGGGGGTTGGTCTTACACCGACGTGGAGCGAAAAATGATTTCACATACCTTCGGGAGATCAGAGGCAAATAACAGCAAAGTGATTGGAAATGAATTTGAGACTCCTGAACTGGCCACACTTTAAAAAAGCCGCATCTCATTAAAAAGAGGTTTTTGCCCTGGTATGAATTCAGAGACCAATTTCCCAATGGCCGGCCCGTACTTAAAACCATGACCGGAACCAGCGCCCAAAAGCAAGACATTATTGTAAGAAGGATGTACGTCCATTATCAGATTTCTGTCAAAAGAATTTGAATACTGGCAAACCCGCGATTCCAGAAGAGGTAGCTGAGCCAGTTCAGGAAATCTAAAACGCAGAAATTTTCTGCTTTCTTGTAGTAAATCAATTTCCGGAACCCTGCTATCAAGGTCAGGATTAAATAGCGAACCCCGTTTGTCACAGGCAATTTTGAATCCGCGGGTTAAGTCACCAGGGATACCGTAGAAATACGGCTCATAGGATAAATCAACCCAGGAAGTAAAAGATTTCATGGAAGCTGAATTGGCCGGAACGTCAAAAAAATGTACTTCCTGCCTGGTCACTTCAATTACCGGAGATTCAACCCACTGATTTAGCCAGGGGCCGGCCGCTATCACAAAATAATCAAAATGCTCAACGCCGCCGGTTGAAAGTTTTAAACCTGAAAGCTGCTCCGTGCCTGCTTTCTCAGGTTTAACATCATCCCAAATGATATTTCCGCCTTCTTCAACAAATTTTGATGCAATGGCCTGGCACGCGTTGCGTGCTTTCAGATATCCGGATAATTCTTCCAGAACTGCGATTTCAATGTCAGACACTTGCATAAAGGGCCATTTCTTCTGAAGATCTTCCCTGGATAATTCTCTATACCTGATCTTGTTGCTCTCAAGAAATCCGAGTGAATCAAGAATTATCTTTTTATTTTTCTTACCTGATATCCAAAGCACCGGGCTTGGAATGAAAAAAGGGTCAGTTCCCTTCTGGAGTTCCATCCAAAGCGGAATGGCATCCAGAGTTAACCGGGAATAGAATTGGCTTGCCCCGTAAATAAGTCTCAATAACCGTGATTCACCACCGGAACTGGAGGCAGAGTTTCCGGGTCCGCGCTTATCAAAAAGTGTAACATTAAATCCCGCCTTTCTCAGATAATAGGCGCTGCAAACTCCTAAAATACCGGCCCCGATAACAGCCAATGCGGAAGAATTACCCGGGATTGATTTATTAAATTTTTGACCTTGGAATGATCTTCCGGAGGGCGAAAAAGTAGAAATTTCGGATTTCACCTGGATATTAATCAGGTTAAAATCAACGAAGTTTCACCGCGGTGCCGTAACAGAGAATTTCTGCAGAACCTTGCATAACAGCGGAGGTTGCAATTCGTACATTTACTATGGCATCAGCTCCCATTTCTTCAGCATCTTTTATCATTCTTGAGAGAGCTTGTTCCCGGCTGTCCGCCAGAAGCTGGGTATACTCGGTAATCTCTCCGCCTACGATGTTTTTCAATCCTGCGAATATATCTCTTCCGATGTTACGGGCGCGAACTGTTGAACCCCGGGCAATACCAAGGTTTTCCTTGATCTCTCTTCCGGCAATTGTTTCTGTGTTGACTATAATCATATGAATTCTTTTCATGAAAATTAACAAAAAAAACCCAACTAAGGCGGATTTATAATCACGAAGTTTAAGTTTTGAATTCCAATTTTCTTAACTACTAAATCAGGATTTTTTCCATAAGTATGTTTTAAAATACTTTAGTTTAGTTCTGATGGATAAAACAGTGAAGGAAAATTTGTTTTTTATTGCCATTGTTCCGGAGGAGCCATTGTATTCAATGATAATGAATATAAAGGAATCCTTTGCCAAAGATTATGATTCAAAGGCGGCGCTGCGCTCCCCGCCTCATATTACTTTGCATATGCCATTTAAATTGTCCCTGGAAAAAGCGGGAAAATTGAAATTAAGACTTGTGGAAGTGTTACTTAATTTCTCACCATTTGAAGTTAAGTTAAAAAATTACGGGTCATTCCCTCATAAAGTTATCTTTATACAGGTTATGGAAAGTGAATCGTTAACCAATTTGCACAGTATTATCAAGAGGGTGATGCGAACCGAGTTTAATTTTCTAAATCAGGATTATAAAAACCAGGGATTCCATCCGCACATAACGGTAGCTTTCAGGGATATGAAGAAACAAGAATTCAATAAGGCATGGGAAAAGTTTGGTGTTAAAAATTTTGAAGATCAATTCGCTTGCAATTCTGTGTTCCTGTTGAAGCATACCGGAAAAATTTGGGAAAAATATTTCGAGATTCGCTTCCTCACTCAAAAACAATAATTTCTTCCACCTTTTCACCAAACAATCTGAAACTCTTTACTGTTTTATCTTTTTCAATTTGAATTATTGTGGATTGGTCATCAAACAATTCAAATAAAGCAACATTTTTAAGTGTAATTTGTTTAAAAGATTTTGTTTTGGCTGATTCAAAATATACCCAACAAACACCCTCTTCCATTTCAGAACCAATATAATTAAGCACAGTTTTTTTGTTATCAAGTCTGATTTCTATTTTGGCCAAAAGATACCTTCTCAGAATTTTATTACGAACTGAATCCTCCAGCTTCAGAATATCAAGGGAAGTAGAATTCTCCTTATTAATGGCAGCTTCCAAATCATCAACAAAAATTCTTTGACTGAGTTGAAAAGTTTTGGAATCTTCGGAGAACCGAACTTCCACCACTGAAATATGAATGGGATGAACCAATACCGCAAGTAAAATAATTAGCATCATTTCTCATCAAAAATACTTTAATTTGCCTTCCTTTATTGTTTTGGAGAATGAAATTTGAAATAACATAGATGTCAGAGTTCGGATTATATTTTCAATTGGGAGTTGAACATATTCTTGATACAAGAGGGTACGATCATATACTATTCATTATTGCACTTTGTGTAATTTACAATGCCAGAGAGTGGAGCCGGGTTCTGATTTTAGTGACTGCTTTCACAATTGGTCACTCTATAACTCTGGTCCTTGCAACGCTTGAACTTATTTCTGTGAGGACGGACGTTGTAGAGTTTCTTATCCCTGTGACCATTTTAATTACTGCAACCAATAACATTTTCAGTAAGCCCTCCTCCGGCACACGAAGGATTCAGGTCAATTACCTTTTTGCCTTATTTTTTGGCCTCATTCATGGCCTTGGTTTTTCAAACTATCTTAAAAGTCTCCTGGGAACAGACAGCTCGGTTATTACACAATTATTTGCCTTTAACATTGGGATTGAGGCAGGTCAAATAATAATAGTTGGGATTTATATGATTGTAGCATTTATTGCAAATGGAATCTTTTATATCTCAAGACGTGATTGGGTAATGGTAATTTCTTCTGCCATAGCCGGCATTGCTTTTATTTTAATTATTGAAAATAAATTTTGGTGAGATGAAAAAATTATTTACCGCACTATCAATGGTTTTTCCGCTTTTGGGGATGAGTCAGGGTGATTATGGGAAGAAGTTTGAGCAACTTGAAACAATTCTTCCTACTCCAAACACTTATCGAACTGCTTCAGGAGCACCAGGGAAAGATTACTGGCAACAACGAGCTGATTATGAGATCGAAGTTGAATTAAATGATATTAATCAATCGATAACAGGAAGTGAAACCATCACCTATCATAATAATTCACCTGATATTCTAAAATACCTGTGGGTTCAATTGGATCAGAACATCAGAGAAAAAGACTCCGATAAATTTACTACCGGAAATAGCGCCATCGAGCCGGTTATGAATGGAAAATCATTATTAGAAATTACAAATGGATATGATTATGAAGGCGGATATAAAATAATATCAGTAAAGGGCACTGCGGGGGAGGACTTGCCTCATGTAATTAACAAAACCATGATGCGAGTGAATCTGCACGTGGAATTAAAACCCGGAGAGAAAACTTCCTTTTCAATTCAATGGGTTTACAACATAAATGATAAAATGCTGGACGGAGGACGCTCAGGTTATGAATTCTTTCCCAATGATGGAAATTATGTTTATGCCATAGCCCAATTTTTTCCACGCATGGCAGTGTATGATAATGTGGTTGGCTGGCAAAACAAACAATTCCTGGGAAGAGGGGAATTCACACTTCCATTCGGAGACTATAAGGTTAAAATTACAGTTCCGGCTGATCACATTGTAGGAGCAACAGGATTGCTTCAAAATCCGGATGAAACACTCACCAATGCCCAGATTTCAAAATTTGAACAAGCGAAGAAATCTGATAAGCCTGTAATCATAGTATCTCAGGAAGAAGCGATTAAAAAAGAAAAGAATCCGGACACAAAAAACAAATCAACCTGGATTTTTAAGGCAGATAATGTGCGGGATTTTGCTTTTGCGTCATCACGTAAGTTTATCTGGGATGCACAGAAAGTTGATATAGGAAATAATGCTCCTTTGGCCATGTCATTCTATCCAAAGGAGGGTAATCCTTTGTGGGAGGAATACTCCACGGTAACAGTTGCGAAAACTTTGATTGGTTATTCTAAACGAACAATTGATTATCCTTATCCGGTTGCCATATCCGTTCATGTTGCTTCGGCAGGTATGGAATATCCTATGATTTGTTTTAATCGGGGGAGGCCGTTTGAGGATGGAACCTATTCCTCTTCAATAAAGTGGTCAATGATCGGGGTAATAATCCACGAAGTTGGTCACAATTTTTTCCCAATGATAATTAATTCGGATGAACGCCAGTGGACCTGGATGGATGAAGGATTAAACAGTTTTGTTCAATTTCTGGTTGAGAGGGAATTTTATCCGGACAAACCGGTTACCCGAGGTACTCCCGAGACGATAGTTCCTTATATGAAAGGAGGTAAGGACATGATTAGGCCTGTCATGACAAACTCAGAACAAATACTTCAATTTGGAAATAACGCTTATTCAAAACCTGCTGCAGCTTTGAATTTGTTACGAAATACCGTGATGGGCCCCGACCTGTTTGACTATGCATTAAAAGAATACGCGCAAAGGTGGGCATTCAAACACCCGACCCCCGCCGACTTTTTTAGAACAATGGAAGATGCTTCTGCAGTTGATCTGGATTGGTTCTGGCGCGGCTGGTTTTATTCAACCGATAATGTGGATGTGTCGGTTGAAAATGTGAAATGGTTCCGGATGGCCGGCATGGAACCGGGTTTTGAGAAAAGAATGAAGTCAGGCAAGGTGACTGCAAACTCCGATGGAACCGGTGCCGCCAATTCCCTTTCAAACGGATTTGAAGAATTTAAGGTTATTGAAACCGATACAAGATTTTACAGGGAATTTCTAAACCGCGTAGACGATGAGGATGTGATAAAAAAGAATACCGGCAAAAATTTTTATGAAGTTACCTTTAAAAACATTGGTGGGCTGGTAACTCCTTTAGTTCTTGAATGGACCTATGCTGACGGATCTGTGGAGATTGAAAAAGTTCCTGCCGAGATTTGGAGGTATAATGAAAATGAGATAACAAAAGTCTTCACCAAAGAAAAACAGGTAATCAACCTGAAGTTAGATCCAATGAATGAACTTGCTGATACGGAATCTTCAAACAATAACTTTCCACGAGAGGAAGACAAATCCAGGTTTGAACAATTCAAAAATAAGACTAAGAACTAAATAGAACGGCAGAGTCGCACACTCTGCCGTTTCCCAAACCATACCACCACAAAAAGAATATTAATTGGATAATTTTCGAAGCTTATCGCTAATCATTTGTTTTGGTACTACTCCAACCTGATTGTCAACTAATTTGCCATTCTTAAAAAAAAGCAGGGTTGGAATACTTCTTATTCCATATTTTTCCGCACTAATTCTGTTTTCATCTACATTCAATTTTGTTACCAGGGCCCTTCCCTCAAATTCTTCAGCCACCTGCTCCAGAATCGGCGCAATCATATGACAAGGGCCACACCAATCTGCCCAAAAATCAATAATAACAGGCTTATCCGTGGTGGATAACACCTTTTCAATCGTGTCGTCGGTTATATGAATCGGTTTTGATAATACAGCCATTTAATTGTAATTTTATTTGTTACAATTATAACGAAAATTAGCAGATTAAGGTTCTTTCTTGCAGGGATTTTTTTTGTTGATAGGAAATCAGGATGAATCTATTGCGGATGAATTTATTGCAAACACGGCTGGTTAAAAGTTCTTAAATTAGGGGCTAAAATCTTCAAAACGAGTGTACGCGATTGTCGATATTGAGACCACGGGGGGAAACTCCATTTATCACCGGATTATCGAAATTGCCATATACATAACAGACGGCCAGCAGATAATTGATGAGTATCAAACACTTATCAACCCAGAAATACGGATTCCACCTTATATTATTGCATTTACCGGAATAAGTAACGAGATGGTTGAAACCGCACCGATTTTTGAAGATGTTATTGAGAGAATTGAAGAACTGACTCATGGGAAGATCTTTGTTGCGCACAATGTAAATTTTGACTATTCATTCATTAAGAAAGAGTATTATGAACTTGGAAAAACCTTTCGGCGCAAGAAACTTTGCACCGTAAGATTTAGCCGGAATATTTTGCCGGATATGCCTTCCTACGGATTAGGGAATCTTTGCGACGAGTTGGGAATTCCTATTCATAACCGGCACAGAGCTGCAGGTGATGCCCGGGCAACGGTTGAATTATTTCATCAGTTAATTGAAAAGGATGAAACCGGATTTCTGGAATATTCATTAAAAAGAGACTCGAAAGAAGCTTTGCTGCCACCCAATCTTCCAAGAGAACAATTTGATGAACTTCCGGAAGAAAATGGTATTTATATATTTCATGATGAGAAGGGAAATCCGATTTACATTGGCAAGGCCAAAAATATCAAAGACAGGGTAGCCACACATTTTGCGGGAAATACAAACACAAATTCCAGACGATTATTTCTAAACTCAATTTTTGGGGTTAGTTATGAAGTATGCGGCAATGAGTTGATTTCACTTTTGTATGAATCATTTTTAATTAAGAAGCACTGGCCCAGATTCAATCGATCTCAGAAGAAAGTAGAGTATAATTATGGTATCTATCAGTATGAAGATCGCAATGGATACTATAGGTTAACCGTGAACAAAGTAAGTAGGTGGGAAACGCCCGTGGCTACTTTTCGGCACTTATCGGAAGCCCGGGGTTACCTGGGGAAAAAAGTTCGTGAGTTCGAGCTTTGTCCAAAGCTATGTGGTTTGCAAAAAGCGCCGCATGAATGTTATGATCACAAAATCGGAACTTGCCATGGGGCATGTTGCGGACAAGAATCAACTCAGGAATATAATTCAAGATTTTTGAGAGCAACCGAAAATTTCTCGGATGTTAAGAAATCATTTTGCATCATCGGCCAGGGTCGCAGCAGGGATGAGAAATCAATTGTTGTAGTTGAAGAAGGCTGCTACCTTGGTTTTGGATACCTCGACTCCTCCTTACAATTCACCAGACCAAATGAATTGAAAGATTATATTGATTCATTTCCGGATAATCCCGATGTGCAAAAAATCCTAAATGGATACTTAAGAAAAAGCAGCCCGGACCAGGTGATAGCGTATTAAATGAGTTCACTAAAATAATTTTTGTGATTTGAAAATAAGCGGATTCACATTTGTCAAAAATGCAACGAAGCTCTTCTTCCCTATAAAAGAATCCATAGAATCGATTCTTCCCATCGTGGATGAATTCATCGTTTTAGTGTCGGAGGGTGATGAAGACGATTTTACAAAAGAAGAAATCGGGAAAATAAATTCAGATAAAATCAAACTCATACCTTCCCGGTGGGATAAAGAAAACTTCCACCAAAACACTGTTTATGCCCATGAAACAGATAAAGCTATGAAACACTGCTCGGGAGACTGGCTTTTCTATCTGCAATCGGATGAGATAGTTCATGAAAAATATTTGGATCAGATATCCAGGGCATGTGCATATTATCTTGATGCCAGGGAAGTAGAAGGATTTCTTTTTGAATACAAACATTTTTGGGGTGATTTCAATCATTACTTTCAATCACACACCTGGTACCCACGGGAAATAAGGATTATCCGGAATCGCGGCGACATTCACTCATGGCGCGATGCTCAGAGTTTTAGAATTTTTCGTCAATTCAATGGCACCTCTGAGGATTATCTCAGAAAGGCAGGAACAAGGAAGTTAAATGTAGCCAGGATAAATTGCGAAATTTATCATTATGGCTGGGTAAGACCACCATGGGTAATGACAACAAAGACAAAATCGGTGGATCCGCATTTAGGTGCACAATTAAAAGATGGGTATTTTGATTATGGCCCTTTGAATAAATTGGAATTGTATAGTGAAACTCATCCAAACGTCCTCAAGCCCTGGATTGAAAAAATCTTTGACTGGGGAGAGGAACTGCAAATAAGTGGTAAAAGAAATAAAAACCGCCCACCTTACAAACATGAAAGATTAAAATATCGTTTACTAAGTTTGATTGAGAATACACTCCTGGGAGGAAATCAAATTGGAGGATTTAAAAATTACAATATTATCAGGGATTTTGCGAAAGATATGGACCAGACTTGAGTTTTGTACCTTTCTATAATTAAGAATTGTGAGATGACTTATTTAATTATTTTTGTTTCCGTTGTGCTTGCCTTGCAAATTGGGATGATGTTTTTGATCCGGTGGAAGAAGAAAAAAGATAAAAAAGAAAATGTATTGCTTCGCTATAATATCAATACCCCAGGAGATGCCTGGAAATGCCTGAATGACCCCAATGTTTCTGATGAAGACAAGCTGAAAATACAGGAGTATTACTCTAAATCGCTCAAAAACTAAGATTTAATGTAACCTATCCGCATTTTCACTGTATATCTAAGTAACTTTGAAACTTTCCAGTTTGCCATTTTGTCTAATGACAAACAACTTAATTGATTTTTGAACGTAAAATTATAAGCGAAGAAAACTCAAAACTATTTAGAATTATGTCATTCATTACAAAGATTTTTGGAAAGAAAGAGAAGAAACCAAAAGCAAAGTGCAATCTTTCTGACACACTTTTGGAATTTGGAGAAGGCTATCAATTAACAACTTCACAAATTGTCGCATCAAGGAAATTTTGGGATCACAAGATGCTTGAACCGGAAACTCTATCTTACACCACAGCTCATTTTAAGAATAATGATCCGACTGCAACAAAAATGCGTGAGATGATTTTCAATAAATATGCTATGGAAGAAAAACCATGGCTAATTTGTGAAAGTTACATTCACTTGTTTGAGGTAGATAAGGGTCAGGCTCAGGAATATGCTAAAGAGTGGTGGACTTCCGGAGGTCAATTTTCGCCGCCAAATTCAGGTTCAGCAAAAGCAATCATGGGAAGCACCGCTTTTGAAGAAATCAGAGAGTATGCAACCATGGTGGCTGGAGGAGAAAGAGTATAGCATCAACAAAAACAAAACTCAATTTGTATATTTGTTATATGCGGCCAGGCCGGATATTGATACTCTTGTTTTGCCATTTAGCTTTCTCCTGCAATTCAATCCGGGTAATTACCCACTATAATGAAAATTCCGATTTCAGCAAGTTTCATTCTTTTAAAACCGTAAATGATATCGAAAGGCCCGGTAATACAGGTACGTACACCGAATACCTGGATTTGGACAGGGCAATTGCCGCAAAAATGATTGAAAGAAAATATACTGAAGAAACGGACGCAGACCTCGGTGTTCATTACAGAATTATTCTGAATAAAAAGATCGATTATAACTACAACCGGGACCGGCTTTACCCATATACCAATTATGAGACGTATGGCAGAAAGTATACGGAAGGTGTACTCATTATTGAAATGCGGGACAGGGATACAAGAAAAGTTGTGTGGCAAGCAAGTTTGGACCTAAAGATTAATAAAAGAAAGAAATTGGAAAATGTAATTGAAGACACAATAGATTTTATCTTTAGCGAATATCCTTTTGAGGCCGGCGTAAAAAACCTGTTATTCAGGAAAGATAATGAGTAATGTCAACTATCTTTTTTGACAGATGCTCATCATTGAATTAAGCAATTTCCAGTTTTAACTGGAGTCCAATCACCAAAGAAGGTTATTGTAGTACTTGATGATGATATTTGCTGATATTTTTGGTGGTCAGTCACGGGTGATCCGGGGATTCACCGGGGTCAACGGGGAATAAGCATAATCTCCAATACTTTCTGTTTCAGGAGAATGGCATCCCTGGAACAATGAAAAATTCCCAGTAAATGGGACAATTTTACCATCTTAAGTTCTAATTCAACAATACTTTTGAGCATCAGTTATTAATTGTTGGGACACCGTCCCTTCGTGTTGATAACTGCTCATGGGAACGAAACGGCCTTGATTAAATCAAGGTCGTTTTTTTATTCCATTCATGGAAAACTCACTGTAACAATTCTTCCCGAAAGATCGAATATTGTATCTTTATTGATTTCCAAAGTTATACCCATGAAAAAGACCATAATAACATCGCTAACACTACTGGTGTTTATGGATGTATCAGCACAGCGCAGGGAAGTGGATGAATCATTAAAGATGGATTTTGAGGAATATGATCCTGTTTCAACCCTGGTAGTGCCGGAACATCCGATGACAAAAGCCAGCTTCCCTTTTATAGATGTCCACAATCATCAATTCAGAATGCCCGAAATGGATCTCAAAGAATTAATTACTGAAATGGACAAACTGAACATGGCAGTTATGATAAATCTAAGCGGGCGAGGCAGAAACAGTTCAGATCATTTGCAAAAATCACTGGACAATGTAATGAAAAATTATCCCAACAGATTTATTGTATTTACGAATATTGATTTGAGTACCATTGATGAAGCGGGTTGGTCTGAAAAAACTGCAAAGCAAATTGAAGATGATTACAAAATGGGTGCGCGGGGATTAAAGATTTACAAGAGCCAGGGAATGGATAACAAAGATAGTAATGGCGACAGGATTCCTATTGATGATTCAAGGATTGATCCGGTTTGGGCCAGGTGCGGTGAGCTGGGGATTCCGGTATTAATTCACTCCGCGGATCCGGCGCCTTTTTGGGATGAAATGAATGCCAGTAACGAGCGGTGGCTGGAACTTAAATTGCGTTCAGGAAGAAAAAGAGATTCCGATGATGCTTCCTGGGAGCAGATAATGAGTGAGCAGCATCATATTTTTGAGAAACATCCAGGGACAAAATTCATAAATGCCCACCTGGGCTGGTATGCCAATAACCTTGGCAAATTGGCCGAACTGATGGAGAAATATCCAAATATGTACGCGGAAATAGGAGCAGTAATTGCAGAACTGGGAAGGCAACCCAAATTCGCCAACGAATTCATTACAAAATATCAGGATAGAATTATGTTTGGAAAAGATTCCTGGGTACCGGAGGAATACCACACCTATTTCAGAATTTTGGAAACAGGGGATGAGTATTTTCCTTATTACAAAAAATACCATGCCTTTTGGAGAATGTATGGGCTGGGACTTTCTGAGGAAGTGCTGAAAAAACTGTATTACAAAAATGCGCTGTCCATTATTCCGGGCATTGATAAAACTCTCTTCCCGGATTAAATTTTAGTATCCCAGATGGAATTAAATCTTCAGAATAAAAAAGTCTTAATTACGGGCTCCTCAAGAGGAATCGGTAAAGCAATAACAAAGGCATTCGTGGGTGAGGGGTCTATTGTTGGGGCCCATTACAATGCCAGCAAGAAAGATGCTGAAGCTCTAATTACCGGAAAAGGAATTGCATTGCAGGCAGACTTCTCCAATCCTGGGAAGTCTTCAGGAATTATTGATGAGTTTATTGCATTTTCAGGCGGCTTGGATGTTTTGATTTTAAACGCGGGAATTGCCATTAATTCAAATCCTGCCAAACCCGAAAAAGAATGGATCGAAGACTGGGAGAAGACCATGGCCTCCAACCTTACCTCTTGCGCAGCTCTTTGCAGGAAAGCAATAAATTGTTTTGTAAAGCAAGGCGGCGGAATCATAGTAACTATTTCATCCCGGGCAGCATTCCGTGGTGACACACCGGATTACATGGCTTATGCCGCATCAAAGGCAGGCCTGGTAGCCCTCACTCGATCTATTACAAGAGGTTATGGCAAACAAGGCGTAGTGGCATTTACGGTTGCTCCAGGTTTTACGCGCACCGAAATGGCTCAGGTTTTCATAGATAAATATGGTAATGATTATGCTACTGGTGATATAGCATTATCTGAATTAACAGAACCTAAAGACATTGCGCCCACAGTACTTTTTCTT
>DASWHX010000076.1:0-23260 GCA_036397995.1 Cyclobacteriaceae bacterium | reverse complement strand
GGGCATGATCAAACATGACGGTTATTTTGTGTTTTATCTTGAGGAGAAGACCCATAAGATATTTCTGGAAATCGATAAGTTGGATACGGAGTTTCTCTATATCAATTCTCTCCCCGCCGGTATTGGTTCGAATGATATTGGATTGGATCGTGGCCAACTGGGTGGCGACAGAATTGTGAAATTTGTTCACTACGGACCCAAAGTGTTGATGGTACAACCCAACTATGATTACAGGGCAATCTCCCAAAACGAATTGGAAAAGAAGGCTGTTGAACAAGCGTTTGCCCAATCTGTTTTATGGGGTTTTAAAGTGGAAGCGGAGGAAGAAAGCAAAGTCTTAATCGAACTGACTGATTTCATTATGCAGGATACTCACAATGTTGTAGGCCGGCTGCGCAGTTCACGCCAGGGAAATTACAAATTGGACGAGTCGCGGTCTGCACTTTATCCGGAGAGGATAAAAAATTTTCCACAGAATACGGAATTTGAAGTAACATTAACTTTTACCGGAACTCCGGAAGGAGGCTGGATACGTAGTGTTACGCCTTCCCCGGATGCCATAACAGTTCGTCAACATCATTCTTTTGTACAACTTCCGGATGATGATTACGAGCCCAGAGATTCTGATCCCAGGGCGGGATATTTTGGCATGTCATTTTATGATTATGCAACACCCATTTCTGAAAATATTCAAAAAAGATTTATAGCACGACACAGGCTGAAGAAAAAAGATCCGACTGCGGCAATGAGTGAACCTGTTGAACCCATTATCTATTACCTGGACCCGGGAGTGCCTGAACCTGTGCGATCCGCGTTATTGGATGGTGCGAATTGGTGGAACCAGGCATTTGAAGCAGCTGGATATCGAAATGCATTTAGGGTAGAAATGCTACCTGCTGACGCCGACCCGATGGATGTTCGCTATAACCTGATTCAATGGATTCACCGCTCCACCCGCGGCTGGTCTTATGGTGCTTCAGTATCCGACCCGCGCACCGGTGAAATTATTAAAGGCCAGGTATCTCTTGGCTCTCTCAGGGTTCGTCAGGATTTTCTTATCGCCCAGGGATTGATTATTCCCTATGAAGAAGGAAAACCGGCATCTCCGGAAATGGAAAAACTTGCGTTAGCCCGATTGCGCCAGCTGTCAGCTCATGAAGTTGGTCATACTTTGGGACTGGCGCATAATTACATTGCCAGTTACAACAACAGAGCCTCGGTAATGGATTATCCCCATCCGCTGGCTGAGATTAATTCCGAAGGGAAAATTGTTTTCACCAACGCTTATGATGACAAAATAGGAGCGTGGGACAAAGTGGCAATCCGATATGGATATTCAGATTTTCCTGATGGAACTGACGTGAAAAAAGCGTTGAATGACATTCTGATGGAATCCGCCCGAACAGGGCTCCGGTTTATTTCCGATCAGGATGCCAGGCCGCAGGGAAGCGCGCATCCTTATGCACACCTTTGGGATAATGGCAATGATGCCTCCGTGGAATTGAACAGATTGATGGATGTTAGAAAGAAGGCGTTGTCACAGTTGTCTGAAAACAACATAAAAATGGGCGAACCTTTATTCAAACTTGAAGCTGTGATGGTTCCAATTTATTTATTGCACCGGTACCAGATTGAGGCTGCTGCCAAGGTGGTGGGTGGAGTTCACTATGATTATAAAATCCGCGGTGATAATCTTGCTTACCCGACTTTCGTTTCCGGGGACGATCAACGGGCGGCCTTGCAAGCCTTGCTACGGACGCTGGCATCGGAGGAACTTGCACTTCCTGACAATCTCTTGAAACTCCTACCTCCACCGCCGATTGCATATGGAAGGGGAAGGGAGATGTTCACTCCAAGAACCGGATTAGCATTTGATTACCTGGCTCCGGCTGAAACGGCTGCCGAATTGACAATCCAATTGCTTCTGCATCCTGACCGAACTTCACGACTGGTAGAAATCTCTGCAATTGATCCTTCAAATCTTTTCCTGGGTGAAACTTTTGATGCCATTCTGAATGCCACATGGAAAAAAGCCAGAACCCCCGGGTATAAAGGTGAAGTGGAAAGAACAGTGAATTACGTTGTTCTTCAGGCCATGTTCAATTGTGTTGCAAATGGTGATCAAATACCCCAGGCCCAGGCAATTGCTTCGCAGAAGTTAGACGAGCTTGATGCATGGTTAAACACCCAGGTCAACAGAACCAGCAACGCGGATGAAAAGGCTCACTTAAAATTTGCTATCCAGAAAATTGCTCAATTCAGAAAAGATCCGGAGAAGGTTATAGTAATAGAATACCTTCGTTCGCCGGATGGTCCCCCAATCGGAATGTTTGAAAATTGGTGCTCGAATTGAATATGAGATGCAGGTATTCAAAATAGTTGAAGGGTCTTCCCATTCTCACCTCACACTCACATTTACAACCAACACTCGCACTCGCACCACATTCGCAACCCTCTTCAAACTATCTATTTCTTCTCATCAATCTTCGTGCTGCTTAAGTAATCAAAAACCAGATATGACAACGCTCTAACCCCCAGTTTCATGCCGCCTTCATCAACAAAAAAGTCTGGGGTATGGTGGGGAAAAGGGGTGGCGTTCCCGGGAGTCATCCCACCGAGACCAAAATAAAAACCGGGAATTTGCTCCTGGAAGTAGGAGAAATCCTCAGCTCCCATAATGGCGGGGCGTAGATGTACGTTTTCTTTTCCGGCTGCTTGCAGCAAAGTAGGCAACATCTTCCCGGTAAGCGAAGGATCGTTGTAAGTTATGGGCACTCCATGGTTAATAGTTACAACCGCCGTTGCACCCTGACTTTCGGCTACCTTGGTGGCCATGGTTTTCAAGTCTTCAAAAATCTGATCACGCATTTCATTATCCAAAGCACGAATAGTTCCTTCCATCTTCACTTCCTCAGGAATTATGTTATTACGAACCCCGCCATGAATGGATCCAACAGTTACTACCGCCGGTTGCCTAATCAGATTAGTTTTCCTGCTGACAATAGTTTGAATACTGTTGATTATCTGTGCGGAAACTACGATAGGGTCAACACCTGTCCATGGGCTGGCTCCGTGTGTTTGCTTGCCCTTTACCACAATTGAGTAACTATTGGCACTCGCCTGGGATGCTCCGGGTTTGTAAGAAATAGTGTTAATCTCCGAGCCTGAAGAAATATGTAAACCAAAGATGGCCTGCACATCCGGGTTTTTCAAAACACCTTCTTTTACCATTAATTCAGCACCGCCCTCTTCACCGAGCGGCGCTCCCTCTTCAGCAGGCTGAAAAATGAATTTAACAGTTCCGGGAATCTCATTCTTCATCCCGGCAAGAATCTCTGCCACGCCCATTAGTATTGCCACATGCGTATCATGACCACAGGCATGCATTACTCCTACTTCCTGCCCATTGTAGGTACTCTTTACTCTGGAAGCAAAGGGAATATCTGCCCGCTCAATAACAGGTAAGCCATCCATATCGGCGCGTAAGGCAACAACCGGACCGGGCCTGCCACCCTTCAAAATACCAACAACACCGGTATGGGCAACTTCTGATTGAACTTCAATTCCCAGCGACTTTAAATGTTCAACAACCTTAGCGGACGTTTTGAACTCTCTATTTGATAGTTCTGGATTTTGGTGAATATCTCTTCGCCATTCAATAACTTTAGTCTCCAGTTCATCAGCTTTCTTGTCAATCTGGGATTTTAATTTTTCGTTTTGAGCCTGAAGGCTGAATCCAAAGAAAGCAGTCAGTACAAAAACAGGTATAATTCTTTTCATAATAAATTGTTTAGAGTATTTTGAAAATTATATTTCTTTTAAAAGCGGACAAAAGTTAAACAAAAATTTTATTAAGTTGGTAATATGAAGAAGTTGATTGTTGGATTCATGTTTTTGTCCATACCATTATTTTCTTACTCCCAAAAATTGGAATACGCAATTGTTTGGAAAGGAGATTCCATAGGGTATATTCTGATTAAGCGGGCACTCACAGATTCCACAGATTATCACAACGTAAGAAGCGTATCCCGGTTTAGAGTGATTTTCAGTTTCACCACCGGGTATTCAGGTGAGACATTTTTCAAAAATGACCAGTTGATAAAATCAAGTTTAATTAACACAATGAATGATGATGTGGATGGCTCAGCTTTGGTTGAGTGGTTAAATGATGAATATTTAATGATAATCGATGGGAAGAGAACCACCTGGAATGAACCTGTAAAATCGACGGTGGGCCTTTTATATTTCCAGGAACCTAAGGACTTAAATAAAATTTTCTCTGAAAGGCACGGAAGATATTTGAGGATTGAACACAAAGGTAACGGAAGTTATGTACTCACCAAACCTGATGATCGTATAAATACCTATACTTATAAAAACGGACGCTGTGTTAAGGTTGAAATAAACAACCTGCTTACCAATTTTTCATTTCATCTCATAGAGTAGTTATGCGATGGATAAATATTTTCAGTTCAATTGAAGAGGCGCGGAATGTGATTCCATCCGGAAGCTCAAAGCTGGTAATCATTGGTGAAACAAAAATTTGTCTGTCGAACTTCGGGAATGCCTTTAAAGCCAGCGAGAACAGCTGTCCTCACCTGGGAGAACAATTACACAAAGGAATGATTAACTATCTTGGCGAAATTATATGCCCATGGCACAATTACCGGTTTGATTTATCTACCGGAGAAGAAAGTTCCGGAAGATGCCGGGACCTTTTACTTTATCAAACAAAGACCACTGAAGAAGGTCTTTTTGTAGCGATTCCCTGATTTTCACCGCTTATTAACTAAATGATTTGCTGACTTTAACCGAATACGTAAATTAGCCGGGCTTAAATTATTCATTATGAAAAAGAATCTGTTGTTGCTCCTGTCATTGTTTGGACCTTTTGTTGCATTTTCTCAAAATCTTAGATCTCCGGATCAATTCCTGGGCTATGAATTAGGAACCAAATTTACCCGTCATCATCGAATCGTAGAATATTTTAATTACGTGGCCGACTCCAGGCCAAATGTGAAGATTGAACAATATGGCGAAACCAATGAGGGTCGTCCTCTTATTGTGGCCATCCTGAGTAATCAGGAAAATTTCAACAATCTTGAACAAATCCGGCAAGATAATTTAAAACGTACCGGATTGGTGTCCGGCTCGCCGGAAGGGAGTAAAATATCCATCGTGTGGCTAAGCTATAATGTGCACGGAAATGAATCTTCGTCATCTGAAGCCACTATGAAAACTTTGTATGACCTGGCAAACCCACAGAATCCTACAACCCAGGCCTGGCTCAAAAATACAGTTGTAATAATTGATCCCTGCATAAATCCAGATGGCAGAGATAGATATGCAAACTTTTATAACCAATATGGAAACGCAACTCCAAATCCCAATCTGGATTCCAAAGAACATAATGAACCCTGGCCGGGGGGAAGAGCAAATCATTACCTTTTCGATTTGAACAGGGACTGGGCCTGGCAAAGTCAGGTAGAATCAAGAGGTAGAATTAAATTATATAATCAATGGATGCCGCATGTTCATGTGGACTTCCATGAGCAGGGGCTGAACAATCCATATTACTTTGCACCGGCCGTTGAACCTTATCATGAGGTTATAACCGGCTGGCAGCGCCAATTCCAGGATATGCTGGGAAGAAATCATGCGAGATATTTCGACAAGAACGGCTGGTTGTATTTTACAAAAGAAGTTTTTGATCTGCTTTATCCCAGCTATGGAGATACCTATCCAACTTACAATGGAGCTATCGGGATGACCTATGAGAAAGGCGGCAGCGGGAGGGCAGGTTTAGCGGCAAGGATGGAAAATGATGATACTGTAAAACTTGCCGACCGGGTTGAACATCATTACACAACAGGTATTTCTACAGTAGAAACTACCTCCAATAATGCGGAAAAGGTGGTTGATGAATTCACAAAATACTTTGACAATAGCCGGAATAATCCGGCGGGTCAATACAAATCATTTGTTGTTAAAGCAACCAACAACGCCGACAAACTTACTGCGCTGAAAGACTGGCTTGATCTAATGGGACTTTCACATGGTGTTGCCGGTACGCGCAGAACGGCTAAAGGATTTAATTACCATACAAAGCGCGATGAAAACTTTTCCCTGGAAGCCGCTGACCTGGTTATTTCCATGTATCAACCCCGGTCGAACATGGTTAAAGTTTTGTTTGAACCCGACACCAGACTTTCCGACTCGGTTACTTATGATATCACCGCCTGGTCGATTCCCTACGTTTATGATTTGGATGCTTTCGCGGTTGCTGAAAGGATTAATCCGGCATCTGCACCTCAGTCACCGGCTTTTACACCAATTTCCGGTGAAGATAAACCGTATGCATATATCGGCAAATACCAGAGCTTTAAAGATCTGCAATGGGCTGCACACATTATGAAGAAAGGAGTAAAAGTACGAATGGCAGACTCACCCTTTGCGCTTAATGGTGTATCATACGAAAGAGGTACGCTAGTAGTTTTACGATGGGACAACGAGCATAATAAATCCTTTGATGCCATCATACAGGAATCATCATCCAGATTCAAAAAAGAAATCATAAAAGCAGCCACAGGATATGTTGATACCGGCAGGGATTTCGGATCAAGTCATGTTGGTTTTGTAAAAACTCCAAACGTTGCCGTGGTAGCAGGCCAGCAAGTTTCATCGCTTTCGTTCGGTGAAATCTGGTATTACTTTGAACAACAACTTGAATATCCGGTAACAATTCTTGACACCGATTATCTCAAAAATGTTGATTTAGCTAATTATGATGTGCTGATAGTTCCCAATGGTTTCTACAGACTTTTTGATGATAGCTATCTGGGTAAACTCCGGGATTGGGTACGAGGGGGAGGAAGACTTATCCTGATTGAAAGAGCACTGAATTCTTTTGTTGACAAGGAAGGTTTTTCCTTGAGCAAATATGTAAAAGATGAAGATAAGAAAAAGGCGGAAGAGGCAGATAAGAAAGATGAGGAGAACAGAATTCTGGCCAGGTATGAAGATCAGGAAAGAGAGGGAATTTCGTATTCGAACCCAGGGTCCATCTTTAAAATTGAAGTGGACAATACTCATCCGCTGGCATTTGGGTATTCCAGCCGTTACTATGCCTTGAAAGGCACAGAATCCAGATTTGCTTTCTTAAAGGAAGGGTGGAATGTTGGGGTGATTAAGAATTCTGCTGAATCCAGAATGGCTGGTTTTGTTGGAGCAAAAGTACTTCCCGATCTGGAAAATACGCTTTCTTTCGGAGTTGAAGGTATGGGAAGGGGACAAGTTGTATACTTTGTTGACAACCCCTTGTTCAGGGCGTTCTGGTATAATGCGAAAATGCTTTTTGGAAACGCTATTTTCTTTGCGGGGCAGTAAGGTAATTGCCGCATGCGGAGTTTCCTTCACATTACCGCAAAGAACTAGGTTACCTTTTTGGTTTTCAATGTACAAATAGGTAGAAATCAAGCATTTAAGCCATTTTTAATTCTCTGCGCTACTTGCTAATTTTACTATTCTAAACCGAAGGCGATGAAACACCTGAAAATTCTTCTCTGTGCAATGATAATTCCTTTCTCTTTATCAGCACAGGAAATATACCGGGAAGATTTTAACGCTAACGCTCAGGGTTGGTATGTGGGAACTCAGGCTGATTATAATGCGGCAATTACCGGTGGCACGTATGTACTTGAGAATAAAACAACGAGCGGAAGGTTTTTCTTTAACAACGCGGAATTCAATGAGAATGCCGATTGGACTATTGAAAGCAACATCACGCAGTTAGCAGGAATTACCGATCATGGTTATGGTATTGCATGGGGAGCAAAGGATTATCTCAACCAGTATTGTTTCATTGCTACCAGCGGTGGCAGTTACATGATCTACAGTTATAAAGATGGCCAATACAGTCCCATTCAATCGTGGTCAGATGCAGTTCAGGCAATTAATCCGCCTGGATTTGTTAATAAATTTACCATTAAAAAGACAGGAAATAAATTAGCCTTTTTCATTAATGATCAAATGGTATTTACCTCTGAATATGAAAAGTTTTTGGGGAACAAAATTGGAGTTATCCTTAATGACAGGATGAAAATTTCCGTTGAAGATATTAAGGTTTCCATCCATGAACAGATCTCTTATGACCTGGCATCACTAGGCACTATTTTTTCAGATGAATTCAATGATAACTCCAAAGGTTGGCTTACAACTTCCACAAGTGCTGTAGCAGCCAATATTACAAATGGCGTTTATCAGCTAAATCATAAAAGAACGGAAGGTCAATATTTTTTCACCAGGGAATTGCCTCTGGATTCAAATGAAGAATTTGAGATTACTGCTGGCCTGAGGCAGCAGGGTGGCGTAGATAATTATGGTTATGGAATCGCCTGGGGTGGACAAGATGATGCCAACACTTATGTGTTTTATATCACCAGCAGCGAATATTACAGAGTTTATAAATTTCAAAATGGATCCCTTACCGATTTGGTACAATGGACAACTGCTCCGGGAATAATAAAACCTTTGGGATCAACCAATCAATTCAAAATAAGAAAATCAGGTAAAACTTATCAATTTTTCCTGAATGGAACCTTACTGACTTCTATTCCAGCTCAACCATTGTTTGGCAATAAAGCAGGGTTTGTGTTGACGAATTCTATGACTGTTGAAGTGGAGCGTTTCGCCATCAGTCAGTCGGGAAGTCAGTCAGTGACGCAACAGGAAACAAAACCTCTGGAAACAGTTACAACGGCAGGAGGTGGAATATTTTTCGATAGTTTCAACAACAACCAAAATCTGTGGTCTGAAGAAGCATCTTCGATTCATTCATCAAGAATTTATAGCGGTAATTATACTATTGAACATAAAGGTCAGGAAGGGAATTACTTTTTTTGGAAAGATCTTTCCCTGATCGGCAGTGATACCTGGCAAATTGAGGTTACGATGAAACAGGTAAACGGTGAAGAATACGGATATGGATTGGTTTGGGGCGCTGCAGACCGGGATAACCTGCTGGGTTACTATATTACCATTTCCGGTTACGCCAGAATCTGGAGAATTCAAAACGGACAATTCACTGTCTTGCTTGACTGGGCTCAAAGTGGCAGTATCGGCGGAATGAATACATCCAACAATCTGAAAATCCAAAAGCAGAATGGCGCGCTGACGTTCTTTGTAAACAACCTTCAGGTTCACAGGATGGCTGACCAGCCGTTATTTGGTAACAAGCTCGGATTCGTTCTCACCAGTAGAATGACAGTTGAAGTGGAGCAACTTCAGGTGGAAGGCTTGCCGGTAGCCGAGGCAATAACCCAGAAAACGGTAATTCAAAAACCAATAATCGCACAAACCAGACAAGCAGAACCGGAAGAGCCACCTGCTATCCGATGGCAAATCCCCGATCAACCTGTAACAACAACACAGAACCGGGATTATTCTGTCTCCCTGGAATTGAATTCGAAGTCGCCCTTACAAAATGTTACACTACTGCTGAATAACAGCGTTATTCCATTTCCTGAAGCTCAAGCACTCTCAGGCAAGTCAGGTATTATCACACTTAATGGAAATATAAAATTGCTTCCCGGTAATAATGATTTGAAAATCATTTCAGCCAACAGAGCCGGAAGTGCAACCTCCCAGAGCAGATCCATAATCTATAATCAGCCTTCTCCACCATTAATCACCTGGCTGATTCCCAGTCAGAATTTCAGCACAACAAGTTCCGGCAAAATGGAGATTAAAGCCGGAGTAAATTCTACTTCTCCGGTAACCAATATTCAGGTGCTAATTAATGACATCCCATTGGCGGATGCGAACAGGGGATTCACTGTCCAGAAACAAGAGAATGTAATTGCAGGATATGATCAGGTTATTCAGAAAAATATTGAATTGAGGCAAGGGGACAATCTGGTAAAGTTAATTGTGGAAAGTCAAAATGGTTCAATAACTACAGAAGTAAGAACCATAACGTTTAATAGCGCCTTTGCATCAGGGGCTGACATGAAGGAAGAAATTGTGGGAGGAAGGAAAGATTATGCGGTTCTATTTGCCACAAGTAATTATGACAATTGGGGTGATTTAATAAATCCGGTTATTGACGCCAGGGCTGTTGCCAGGGAATTGGAAAATAATTACGGATTTGAAGTGGAGTTGGTTGAAAATCCAACCACAGGACAAATGATGACAACCCTGAAGAAGTATGCAAACAAATCATATCTGGATAAAGACCAGCTTTTCATTTTCTTTGCCGGGCATGGAACATTTGATGAAACCTTTGGCGAAGGTTACGTGGTTGGCGCCAATTCATTATTGAATGATGAAGCTAAAACATCCTATTTGTCGCACTCAACTTTAAGAACAGTTATTAACAACATTCCCAGTCAACATACCCTGGTTGTAATGGATGTTTGTTTCGGTGGAACTTTTGATCAATTAACAGCCAGAGCCAGCCATCGTGGTGATAACGGTGTTTATTCTGAATTAAGCAACACAGAATTCATTCAGCGCAAATTACAATATAAGACTCGTCGATATTTAACTTCGGGCGGCAAGGATTATGTTCCGGATGGCGACCCCGGGAAACATTCACCATTTGCAAGGAAATTGCTGGAAGCCTTGCGAAGTTTTGGAGGAGGAGACAGCATCCTAACCTTTGGTGAAGTAATCACCTTTATGGAGCGGGTCGTTCCGCAACCAAGAACTGCGGGTTTTGGAGATGATGAGCCTGGCAGTGAGTTTCTTTTTATAGCGAAATAGCCAGGAAATTTTTAATAAAATTCATCAGGCGGTGGTGTGATTCTTCATTTCAAGTATCTGCCTAGCAGCAATTGAAGGATCGTAATGGTTATAAAATCCACTCAGGATTTTATGCGCGATATAGGAATAGATAAGTTCCTCATCAGACATGCTCTCTTTACCTTTCCAGTAAATTCGTTGCCGGTGTTTCTTCATGTCTTCCACGTACCTCCTGGCTCGCTCATATTGTTCATCAGTATAACTTAGCATGAAGGTTGTTTCAACACAGGGCATCGAATATCAATCTTAAGTTCTGCCAATTTATTTCAATAAGAAAAAAAATTCAAATGTTTTTAGAACAATCAGCTTAATGACTGGATTAACTTCTCAAAATCATGGGCATCGTTATAGATATGAGGGGCAACCCGGATAGCAGAACCCCTGATGGAAACAAAAACATTCTGCGTTTCACATTTTTGCCTGATTAATTCCAGGTCGGTACCAGGAGGAACCCGGACGCCAAATAAATGAGAGCCACGAAACTCCTTGTCTTCAACCCAAAACCCACGGGAGATCAGCTCCTGTACGGGTTGTTCGGAAATGGAGGATACATAAATCTGAATGTTTTCGGGTCCCCATTCATTCACCTGCCGTAATGCGGTTAGTACCATCGGGTTTAAGGCGAAGTTGCTTTTTTCTCCCATGTCAAACCGGCGAGCACCGGAAGCAAATTCATCCTGATACTTTACAAGGCCTGCAAAATTTGAGCTCCCTTTACGGTTGATCCAACTCTCTTCAAGCGGAATGCCGTCTTTGAAATATTCGCCGAGCCAGGCAAAACCCGTAGCGTATGGGCACATCAGCCATTTATACCCTGCGACAATGAGCGCGTCAGGTTTTATCTCATTTACATTAAATGGAAGTGCACCGATAGCTTGAGTTCCATCCAATAATAGTAATGATCCGCATTTAGCAGTTTTTTTACGAATGGCTGAAAGATTGAAAAGAGTTCCATCTGACCAGTGGACAATCCCCATCGTAACCACTTTTGTTTTTGGAGAAATGGCTGATAGAATTTTTTCATTCCATGCCATACCCCTTTTCTCATTCGTTTCAGGAGATTTAATTACGGTGAGTTCAGCTCCGTTGTTTTTCGCCAGGCGAATCCAGCTATATATATTTGACGGAAATTGTTCTTCAATAACGATAATTTCATCCCCCGGGGATAATTCAATATTTTTAGCAAGCATGGCAATTCCATATGATACACTTGGAATTACAGCTACATCTTCCGCAGATCCATAAATAAGTTTTGCAAACTCCGTCCGGATTAATTCGACAGTCTCAAAAAAATCATCCGGCTTGATTTTATAAGGATGGGCTTTTAATTCAACCGCACTTTTTCCTGCAGCAACGGTCGCTTTGGAAAGGGGTGACATATAAGCGCAGTTGAGATAGGAAATATCGTCGGGGATCAAAAACTCTGATTTCAGGGATTGCGAAATTTTCATAGAAACAGGTTACAAAAATGAAGGTAAAAGTATAAAATGTATCTTAAGATAATAAGCAGGCTGGTAAAATATGGAACTCGAGAAAATAAAACCAACCACATTTAGGGGAATTGACTTTATCCAGATAATCGAAATCCCTGATGATCAGAGGCAAGACTTCATTTCCTGGCTTACTCAGGACCAAATAATTACCGTCGCTACAAACAAGAAAGTTTACTCCAGGTGCGTGCAATATTCATTGTATAACGAATGGTATAACCGCATCAAAAATCCTCACTAGACTTCCATAAACAAACTAATACATTACTCATTAACTTTCATTAATTTAGACAAGCCTAAAAATATA
This sequence comes from Cyclobacteriaceae bacterium, assembly GCA_036397995.1. Lineage (GTDB taxonomy): Bacteria > Bacteroidota > Bacteroidia > Cytophagales > Cyclobacteriaceae > DASWHX01. The sequence goes on along the minus strand of DASWHX010000076.1, from coordinate 10,663 downwards.
TTTTTGGGGATAATAATATTTTTTGTAACTTCACGAAAAAATCCCCGATATGTGGAAGAGAAGATGGTTTTTGGCTCTATGGTTGCTAACAATAGGTTGCAATACCTTCCTGCCTGAGATACCCGAAAGCAATTCATTGCTGGAGGGAGAGCTTGCTGGTCTTACTGAGACTCAAAACGCAATTTTTCTGCGCGGGGATGAAGCCTTCAATGAGGTTTTTACTCCAGCAAAAGGGTTAGGCCCTGTTTTCGTGGCGAATTCTTGTGCTACTTGTCATCCTGGTGATGGGAAGGGTCACCCTGCGAATGCACTTACCAGGTTTGGGAGAATGAATGGATTGCAATTTGATCCGATGGTTGAGTTTGGCGGTCCACAGCTTCAGCATCGGGCAATTCCAGGATATGTAGGTGAAACCGTTCCTCCTGAGGCAACCGGTGTTACAATATTGGTGGCTCCGGCTAATACCGGATTAGGATTTATCGAAGCTATAACTGACCTTCAAATCTTAAACTGGGCTGATCCTGATGATTTAGACGGGGATGGAATTTCAGGCAGGCCAAATTGGGTAGTTCCACCCGATTTTTTTATACCGGGCCCTGACCAAGTATCGCAGAATGGCTTGTACATAGGAAGATTTGGGAAGAAAGCAGCCGCCTTGAATCTTACGCAACAAACAGTCAATGCCTATAAACAGGATATAGGTATAACTTCTGATTTTGATACGGAGGATATTTTCAATCCGGCTTTAGGATATCAAACCGTTGATAATGTTCCGGATCCGGAAGTGTCATCGGCAACAGTTCTTGATGTAGTATTCTATTTGAGAACTCTTAAAGCTCCTGAAAGAAGAAATACAGAGTCTTCTGAAATCCTGGAGGGCGAAAATCTTTTTGCAGACATTGGCTGCGAAAGCTGTCATAGAGCCAATATCACTACCGGACCTTCAGAAATAAGCCAACTCGCGTATAAATTAATCAATCCATATACAGATCTCCTGCTGCATGACATGGGTCCAGGTTTAGACGATGGCTTTACTGAAGGTTCTGCAACAACATCAGAATGGCGGACACCTCCGCTTTGGGGTTTAGGACTTGCCGGCAGCGCACAGGGAGGCAAGATGTTTCTAATGCATGACGGCAGAGCCCGCAGCATTGAAGAAGCAATTTTATTGCACGGTGGTGAAGCGGAAAAAAGTAAGAATAACTTTTCTGAATTGACCGCAGAATCCAGGGATAAGATTATCGCATTTCTACGCTCCTTATGAAAAGGGATGTAACCCGGAGGAAGTTTGTCAAAAAAACAGGAATGGCTACGGCCGCAATTCTGGGGATTGGGCTTATTCCTGTTAGTTGTGCGCCATTTGTTTATGGTGTTCATTATGTGGAAGCAGACAGAATCAGGATACCGAAGAAAGAATTTGGCAGAAGTAGGTTCCTGGTGATTCAGCCACAGGGATTAAAAGCACCGGTCCTAATAAGTAAAATTGAAGAAGGGGAGTATTCAGCCGTGCTGATGGAATGCACTCACAAGCAATGCACTATTACTCCGGCAGGTCAAATTCTAGTCTGCCCTTGCCATGGAAGCGAGTACGACCTGAGGGGTAAAGTTATAAAAAGCCCGGCGGTGGAAAATTTAATAACCTTTAAAGTGAATGAAGATGAAACAAATATTTACATTTATTAAGATAGCAGGCTTCCTATTCTTGATTGGCCTGGGCATCTCTTCATCAGCTCAAGACACAACCTTGATGAACAAGGATGCAATTTATGGTCGTCCATTCCTTGCGCAAATGCAGCTGGGTAGAACTACAACTGCTGTTGGCGGATACCTCGAGGCAAACACCAATTATTTTGTCAGTGATGGTATTGAGGATGGATTCTCCATGGAATTCAGACGATTTAATATTTTCTTATCATCGCAGCTCCTTCCCGGAGTTAGATTTATTTCCGAACTGGAATTTGAGCATGGAACGGAAGAAATAAATCTGGAAACAGCACTCATCGATTTTGAAATTAATCCTTCCTTGATTTTCAGGGGCGGAATTTTACTTCCACCGGTTGGATACTTCAATCAGAATCATGATAGTCCAAAATGGGAATTTGTGGACAGACCTTTGGTTTCTACAACCATCATTCCATCAACACTCTCAGAAGTTGGATTTGGCTTTCACGGCAGATTTTTTCCTTTTAATTCTCAGCTTTCTTATGAAGTCTACCTGGTAAATGGTCTGGGTGCTGAAATTATTGCCAATGAAGAAAATCGTACTTCTTTGAGGATGGGAAAGACAGGCATCCTGGGGGAAGATGGAAACAGAAGTCCGGCACTAACAGGTAGAATCGGCTGGCAATTCAGGCAAAGGGGAGAAATAGGTTTGTCCTATTATGGAGGAATTTATAATAATTACAAAGCTGATGGATTAACAATTGACATCAAACGGTATTTAAACCTTGCGGCATTGGATTATAATTTTTCTTTTAGAGGATTAAGCGTGCTTGGTGAGGCTGCAAGAGTCTGGGTTGATATTCCGGTTTCATTGGGTCAGCAGTTTGGCGAAAAGCAATGGGGCTTTCATACGGATATTATTTACAAGGTTATACAAGGAAGATTATTTCATTGGGAAGGGGTGAGCCTGAATACTGCCCTAAGAGTTGAACATCTGGATTACAATGAGGGAAGTTTTGTTGAAACCGGGAGCAACATTTATGATCATTTAACCGCTTTAGTGCCAGGTTTAAGTTTGCGTTTTTCTCCCAATACGTTAATCAGGGCAAACTACCGGTATCATTGGGAAAAAGATATTCTGGGAAATGACACGGTAAAAACGGCCGGATTCCAGGTAGGATTTGCCAGCTACTTCTGATTTATTTCCCATAACCCGGGAGGCACAATTTCCAGCACATGACCATTCGGGTCATTAAAGTAAAATGACCTTAGGTTACCTGGCCAGATTTCTTCATGAGTTATTTGAATTCCTGCATTTTCAATCTCAAGCCTGCATTTTTCATAATCTTCTTTGGACACTTCAAAGGCAACATGCATTTTACCTTCGCCAAAATGTGGTGGGGGAGTCTCTTTTAATCTGGAATCTTCAGGGTTAAAGAAAAGCAGGACGGAAGACCCGGCTCTTAAGAAGAGATGTTTTCCCTCCAGATAATTAATCACCTTTAAGCCGAGGTATTTAGTATAGAAAAATTTGGTTTGTTCCAGGTCGTCAGAATACAAGCACGTCTCTTTGATTTTAGTGATGTTCATTCTTAAAAGGGGAGTGTCTTAAAACGTAAACGGGAACCATATCAATTAAGATAAGATTCCCGTCTCACCTGCAACAACCGAGGCTGCTGCACATGCCAAGTTACAGTAAAGCTACTTCATCATTCCTGCTAAACACCGAAGTGCCTAACGCTCCTGAATCTGACCCCAGTCACTCAACTCTCATAACCAAAACTTTCGTTTCAGATCCTATGAAACCTGATACTTTGTGGCTGAGCCATTTCAGATTGTCACCTTGCGGTTACCAACCCTTTTGCAACAAATTTCGTGAGTTCAAATGCTCAGAGCCTTAGCCAATCGGTTCTGCACCTTTTTCACTCACTTGGTAAAAGCAAGGTAGATAAGACCATCAGGCAAGTCAACTTTTGATGATACTTATTTTCAACAACTTTTGCACACATTTATGCACCTCTTATCCACATACTAAATTCGCTTAAGGTCTTTAAAATGAGCTACTTACTTCAGAAGTGCCTTGCTTACTGCCTCCGCCACGGGTACAGTTTCATTGAACTCTTGCAAGATGCGAAGCAGTACGGCATCCAACAATGTATCCGGGCATGATGCTCCACTTGTAATAGCGATGGAAACAGGAGTTTTATCCGGAAGAAAAGCTTCAGATTCCACGGATCGCATCTTATTGATATCGTAACGTGTAATTCGATTTGAACCGTGAATCTCAGAGGGTGACTTAATGAAAAAAGTAGGGAATTTGACTTCCAGCAATTCTACCAAATGAGAAGTATTTGAACTATTATACCCTCCAACAACTATGGCAAGGTCTGAATCTGTCTTGAGTAGCATTTTAGTTGCATCCTGGTTATCATTGGTCGCATAACAAAGGGTGTCCCTTGTGTCGGCGTAATGGAAGGACAGGTTTTCTACACCATATGTTCCGGCCAATGCATCTTTTATTAAATCTGCAATGTGCTGGGTCTCTGATGCTAACATGGTTGTTTGATTAACGACACCGATTCTTTGCAGGTCTGATTCAGGATCAAAACCTTGCGACATTTTCCCTTCAAATAAGAACATAAAATCTTCTCGGCTAATACTCCCCTTTATGAAATCCGTCAGAGCAACCGCCTCACTGAGATCTTTCACAATAATGGATTTGCCTTTATGGCTGCTCCTTGAAAATGTCGCCCTGGTCTCTTCATGATAATGTTTACCATGAATAACTATTGTGAAATTTTCCTGGGCCAGCTTGTAAGACCGGTTCCATACCTTTTCAACGAAGGGGCAAGTGGTATTGTATTTTTGAATTTGAATGCCTTTTCCAGAAAGTTTTGATTCCCAATCCAACGTAGTTCCAAATGCAGGTATTATTACGATGTCCTCCGGAGTTATCTCATTCCAATCCATTAAGGGGGTTCCATCCGTTTCGAGAATAAACCGGATGCCGCGCTGTTCAAGATCATTATTAACTTCGGGATTATGAATCATCTGGCTGAGCAGGTAAACATTTTTGCCCTGATTTTCTTCAAGAGCTCTGTATGAGATTTCAATCGCGTTTTCAACACCATAACAAAAGCCAAAATGTCGCGCCAAATAAAATTTAACCGGACCAAAGTCTATAAAGGTAGGATCAAAGTTTTTTTTCCGCGGGTCGAAATCCATTCTTGCCGCCTTCACTGCTCCTATTATGGAAGATTTATAGATATCTGGTATGTTAAACTTTCTGATAACTTCAGGATTTATAGCAAAGGTAATGTAAGAACTCTTAGCATTCAGAATTCAATACTAAAAGAAGCTCCGTGATCAGGATGCGTATCCGCGTATATTTTTCCGTTGTGAAGTTTCATGATTTGCCTGGAAAGACTTAGCCCAATTCCGGTGCCTCCTTTACGGGTAGTATAGAAGGGAACGAAAATTCTATCCATTACCTCATGCGAGATTCCCGGACCATTATCTTTAACTGTCAGATGAACTTTACGATCACCAAGGCGCTTAACCCTAAGTTCAATTAATGGTTCTTTACTATCATAAAGGGCGTGAATTGCATTCTTAATCAAATTGATGATCACCTGCTCAATTAATTGTTCATCACCGTAAGCGTTTAACTTTTTCAAGCTTCCAAAATCAAGATTCAACCGGATGGAGTTTTGATCAAGTTCGGGTTTCATTAATGAATATACCCGCTGGACCATGTTAAGGAAATCGAAATCGGCGGGATGAAAATCAGGTGTTGTTGAATATTCACGATAGGCATTTACGAATTTCAATAACCCACGGCTGCGTTCTTCAATTGTTTTGAGGCTGTCTTCAAAATCCGACCGCTCGTCAGCATCCATTTCACTCAGCAGCTTTTGAATGGAAGAATTTGAAGCTAACATAGAATTTACGGCTTTAACCAATGATACAATAGGAGTTACTGAATTCATTATTTCGTGGGTCAGAACATTGATTAACTTCTGCCAGGCTTCTACCTCCTTCTCTTCAAGTTCATGATGAAGATTCTGAAGAATTATCAGTTTAAAAGTTTCATCCTGAAGCCTGAAAGATCTGGATTGAACTGAGAGTTGTACCCACTCGTTATTCAAAACCATCGGCACGAGTTCTTTGTCACCGGACTGCATATTCAGGATTTTGTCAAAAAGTTTTTTATCAATTGACCGGATATCTTCGATCTTGTCAATTCGTGGTTTGCGCAGCAATAGTTTTGCCGCTGAATTCATAAACTGTATCTCTCCATTTTCACGAAAGCTTATTATTGCAACCCCAATATTTTCATTTAATGCCTGTAGATACTGGTACTGACTTTCTTTTTCAAGGTTGAGTTTGTGAAACTCATCCATAAGCTGTTCCAGCGATTCAAATAACTCCCGGTAACTTTTGCCGCGATCTTTCCCTTTAAAGATTGTGGTAAATTCTGCCTGCCTTATACTCATGAAAAAGTTACTAAGCTCCCGGTTTGTTTTATCCATAAAGTGGAAGAGTTCAAAAACTGAAATTACTATGAGAATGGTTAGTACAATCGGTGTAAAGAACCAGCTTGTATTGATGATAACAAATGACAAAACCATTAACAAAGCAACAAGGATGATGACTCTTAAAATCAGGTTAAATCTCAGATTCTTAAAGACCATATTTTTGAATTTTCCTGTACAGAGTTGTTCGTCCCAACCCCAGTTCGAGGGAAGCCTTGCTTAAATTGCCGCCAAATTTGTTGATCGCATCTATAATAGTCTGTCTTTCTACATCGTCAAGCTTCAGACTATCGGCACTGTCGCTTTTCACTTTAGTAATTTGCAGGTCAAAATCCTTTTTCTTTAGAACAGCGGAATCTGACATAATTACCGCTCTTTCTATTGCATGCTGTAATTCTCTGATGTTCCCCGCCCAGGAATGGGCCTGCAGATATTGAATAGTATCGCCAGCCAATGACATCGTAGGTTTGCGGTATTTGGCCGAATAAACTTTGATAAAATGATCTGCGAAAGCCGGAATATCTTCCTTGCGCTCACGCAGGGGTGGTAAGGTAATTTCAACCGTCTTTAACCGGTAAAGTAAATCTTCCCGGAATAAACCAGATTGAATCATCGTATTAATATCGGCGTTTGATGCGGAAATTACCCTTACATTGATTGGAATTTCCATAGAAGATCCAACAGGTATTATTACTCTATTCTGCAAAACAGACAAAAGCTTTATCTGAAATTCAGGCGTTATATTACCGATTTCATCAAGGAACAAAGTTCCGCCGGAAGCCAACTCAATCCTACCGGTACGGTCTTGATGTGCATCGGTAAATGCCCCTTTTTTATGTCCGAATAACTCCGATTCGAACAGCCCGGATGAGATTGCGCCGAGATCCACTTTAATAAAGGGTTGTTCATGCCGGGGACTTAATTGATGGATTGTTTTGGCCAGCACTTCTTTGCCCGTGCCATTTTCACCAAGTATTAATACGCTGGCCTCTGTAGCGCTCACTTTCTGAATGGTCTTAAAGATAGAAGCCATGCCTTCACTTTCTCCCCAAATTATTTCTTCTTGCTGTCCAAGAAGGTGAAGAAACTCACGTTGCCTTGATTTAAGATCAAGAACCTCCTGCGCAGATTTTCTGTATTTGAATGCAGCAATAACGGTGGCAAGTAATTTTTCATTTTCCCAGGGTTTTATAACAAAGTCGGTAGCTCCATATTTCATTGCCTTCACGGCCAAATTAATTTCACCATACGCAGTGACCATTATAACCTGGCAATTCTGATCCAAGGCTTTGATCTTCTCAAGCCATTGAAGTCCTTCTTTACCTTCAGGAATTCCTGGAGAAAAGTTCATATCAAGCAGCACTACATCAAAATGATGAGTATTCATCAAGTAGGGTATTTGTGCTGGATTTTGTTCCATCTGAACTGTTGTGAAATTCTGCCTTAAAACCACTTTTGCTGTTTGAAGAATCCCCGTGTCGTCATCAACAATCAATATTTTACCTTCAATCTTCTCCATAGACTTTTAAATGGACTTTATAAAATTAATGTTTCAAAATGAAACAAGCCTTAAAAACACAAATTTTTGAAAGAAATTTAAAGTATTGATTCATAGCGAACTAAATGTTGCCATTTAGCCAAATATCATGGATATTGAGAAGGGATATGCTAGCTATACTCACTTTCAGCGCACTCTTGTTTTTTCTGATATCTGCATTTTTTGTAAACTTTTCGAAGCGGCTTATCAAACCGAAAAGTTCATGGCATGACCCGATAAAATTCTTTTTTGTGGTTATTTATTCTGGAAACCTGACCGGTTTCATTCTGGCTGGATATTTAATCTTAAATAATGAATTTGAAATTGTAGTTAACCAATGGATAATTCAATTCACAATGGTGCTGTTAGTATTGGGGCTTTCTACTCCTTACATTTATTTTAGCCACCAGTTATATCACAAATTTAAAATCCCAATTTCCAGAGTCCGAATTTTCTTAATTATGTTGAATATTTATCCGTCCTACGCTATTTATACCTTTTATCTTCAATAAATAAGGGGTGAAAACATTTAGATTTGGGGAATATTAGAAAGTCAGCTGGTTTAATTATTGTTCAATTCCTAATTAGGAAGTATATTTTAATATATATTGCTACGCTTTTTCATAGCACTAAGCCCAGCTATAAACCCATCTTAGATTGGCAGGTAAGATCAGAACTATAAATAATCCTGTGAAGGAGGACCAAACATCTTTTGATTGGCTTATTGGTCTTTGGGAAAATGCAAAGACAAAAAATTCTTTTGAAGAATGGAAAAAGGGCGATGAAAACTCTTTGGTTTTGGGTCAGGGTTTCCGCACCATAAAGGAAGACAGAATAATCAGTGAATATATACAAATCAAGAAAGATGGAGATCGGTTTATTTATGAAGCCAGACTTCCTCATTTGGGTGATCATGTTCCCTTCCAATTGATTCAAATAAATGAAGGCGGATTTGTTTGTGAAAACCCGGATTTCGATTTTCCTAAAAGAATTAGTTATGAACTTGAGGGGTATGATACCCTGATGGTACATTTGTTCGGAGCACGAAAGAAAGTGGTTTTCAAATTCAAAAAATCAAAATAATACTTAGTAAAGAATAATTTACGCATTCCAATTCCGGTGGTTTAAAATTAGTTAATTTTGCGTCCTGTTTAGTTAAACTACTATGCTTGACAAACTTCAACAAATAAAGAATCGATTTGAAGAAATCAGTCAAAAAATGGCTGAACCAAACTTCATGGCGGATATGACCAATTATAAGAAGCTTAGCAAGGAGTACAAGGAACTGAAGAAAATTGTCGAAGAATACGAAGCCTATAAAACAATTTTAGCCAACATAAAATCAGCTAAGGAAGTGTTGGAAAAAGAAAAGGATCAAGAATTCCGGGAGATGGCAAAGGAGGAACTGGATATTTACTATGATAGACAGGAAGAGAGTGAAGCCAGACTAAAGCAAATGCTTATTCCAACCGATCCGAATGACAGCAAAGACGCTATTCTTGAAATCAGGGCAGGAACCGGAGGGGATGAAGCAGCAATCTTCGCAGGGGATATATTCAGGATGTATCAGCGGTTCGCTGAAAAGAAAGGTTGGAAATTCAATATAATTGATTACGCCGAAGGCCCTTCCGGCGGATACAAAGAAATCATCAGTACCATTTCGGGAGAAGATGTTTATGCGATGATGAAATATGAGTCCGGCGTGCACAGAGTTCAGCGGGTTCCGCAAACAGAAACCCAGGGAAGAGTTCATACCTCCGCAGCTACTGTGGCAGTTTTACCAGAAATGGATGATGTGGAGGTAGTGGTGAACATGAATGATATTCGTAAAGATACTTTTTGTTCTTCGGGCCCCGGTGGACAATCAGTGAACACTACCTATTCAGCTATCCGTCTAACACACATTCCAACAGGTATGGTGGTGCAATGCCAGGATGAAAAGTCTCAAATAAAAAACTTTGAAAAAGCATTAAAAGTGCTTCGCTCACGTTTATATGATATAGAGGTGGCTAAACATAATGAAGAAGTTGGGGCTCAACGAAAATCCATGGTAGGCCGTGGAGACAGATCAGACAAAATCCGAACGTATAATTATCCGCAAGGAAGGGTAACCGATCACAGGATTGGGTATTCAAAGCATAACCTGCCCATTATTATGGATGGTGAAATAGATGACTTTATTGAACAGCTGCGAATAGCTGATAACGCCGAAAGGCTGAAAACCGGAGAAAAATAATTTGATTGGAAGTCAATATTTTAGAGATTTTCTGACTCTCATTTCGCTGGCTGTTACCATTACTTTTATAAGCTGCCAGCCGGATGAGGAAAAGATAATTGATGATCCATCCATTCAACTTTCATTTTCTGAAGACACCATTTTGTTTGATACGGTCTTTACTACCATTGGCAGTATTACCAAACGGTTCAAAATCTATAACGATCGCGGAAATGCTGTCAGGGTAAGATCCATTTATCTTGGGCAGGGTATTAATTCTCCTTACACAATAACCGTCAACGGATTGGAAGGGAAATCGTTTGACGAGCAAATTATTTTTGGGAAAGACAGCATGCTTATCCTGGTAAAAGTACTAATTGACCCATCAACGCTTAATATGCCTTTTATAGTGGAAGATTCCGTTGTTTTCGAAACGGCGGGGTATCCGCAAAATGTAAAGCTACTGGCATGGGGACAAAATGCTAACTTCTTGAATGATTCCATAATAGCATGCAATACGACCTGGAATAAAGACCTTCCTTATGTTATACTAAACTCCGCCCTGGTAGATGTTAACTGCACATTGACGATAGAAAGCGGCAGCGCAATTTATTTTCATAATAATTCTTCGCTCTTTGTAGCCGGTACATTATCTGTTGAAGGCAGTAATGACCAGCGGATTCTTTTTACCAATGACCGGCTGGATGAACCTTA
>DASWHX010000075.1:0-2033 GCA_036397995.1 Cyclobacteriaceae bacterium | reverse complement strand
GAAAATATGGAGTCACCACTGTTCAGGATATGTCACCGCTTGATCAGGTGGCAATTTATCAGGAATTAAAAAATTCCGGAGAATTAACCTGCCGGATAAATTTTTCTCCATCCAGATTATCAGATCTGGATATGATGGTTGAAAAAGGATGGGTAATCAACTGGGCGGGAGAAGATGGTCCGGCTGCCGCGGGAGATGACTGGATTTCTTTCGGAACGCTTAAAACTCATATCGATGGAATTATGGGCGCGAGAACCGCACGGTTTTATGAACCCTACGCGGATAACGGAATTGAAACTCCCGTCTGGAGAGGGGGCTGGAGAGAGTTCTCCCGGGATTTACAAAATTTTAAGGAACTTATCCTGAAAGCGGATAATTTGGGTATCCAGTTGCGGATTCATGCAATTGGAGATGAAGCAAATTCTATATTACTCGATATTCTTGACACAATGGATATGGTGAATGGCAAAAGGGATCGAAGATTTCGCCTTGTGCATGCACAAGTGATAAGTTCCCGGGATTTCTCCCGATTTGCCGGAAGAAATATCATTGCGGAAGTTCAGCCCTACCACGTTACAGATGATATGCGATGGATGGAGGAGAGAATTGGCAATGAAAGGTGCAAAGGCGCTTATGCATTCAAAACATTGGAAGAGAACGGATGTATCCTTTCTTTTGGATCGGATTGGCCAGGAACAAATGCATCGTATTACCCTATTAATCCACTCTACGGTATTTATGCCGCGGTGACCCGGCAGACTTTACAAGGCAAGCCTGATGAAGGATGGTTTCCGGAGCAAAAAATCTCCCTGGAAAAAGCCTTAAAAGCCTATACCTTTGGCTCGGCATTCTCTGCATTTGAAGAAAGGAAAAAAGGGACTCTCGAAAAAGGGAAACTTGCTGATTTAATAGTGCTGGATGAGGACTTGTTTGTCACAGAACCAGAAAAATGGTTGAATAATTCTGTATTATATACAATGGTTGGTGGTAAATTTGTCTTCAAAAAAAGTGAATATGAAAATTAAAATTTCAGTAATCGTATTAACACTACTCATCATCGCGGTTCAATCTTGCGGTCAGCAAAACATGGGTGATATTTATGTGAAGTTTACAGAAGCTTATCAAAATAAAGATTTTGCATTACTGCAATCTTTATATGAAGACGATGCTTATTATTTAAGCCCTGGCGGCAAAATATTAAACGATAAAAACGTATTTCTGGCGCCCATCAAAGCTATGTTTGATGATGCTGCGGAAAAGGGTTTAGATCTCCATATGACTTTTAGAATTGTTCAGCGTGACTACTATGGGGAAGCTGCAGTCGATATAGGCTACTATAAATTAGACAGGATGAATAAAGAGGGTGTCCAGGGAAGATCGATTGGTAAATTTATTACGGTTGCACGCAAACAAGTGGATGGTTCATGGAGGTTTAGGGCGGATGCATTTTCGGATGCCCCGGAAGAAGGGTTTTTCGGTAACTAGGGTTTGATATGAAAGGCAATCAGGACATCAAAATCTTCACTTGGATTTGTAAAGGAATGAGGGTTGCCTTCCTTCACCCAAACAATTGATCCCATTTTTACCGGAATTTTTTCTTCCCCTACCACCAGCGTCGCATCACCATTTGTCACGATATTAATTTCATCAACATTATGAGTCATTGGCTGGTCGCCACCCAGAGATTGAGGAAGTAGGTACAACCCCATTCGCATGGTTGAAACAAAAAGAAACTGGTTCCAGACGTTCTCTTCCGGGTTTCTTGGTTGCCTTAACTTATCAAGCTCAAAAGCCAACGCGTCAGCATCGCCTGTTTTTGTTGGTGTTTTGGTGAATATAACAAGCGCGGAGAACGCTTCTTCAATTTCAACAAACTTGTGCGAAACACCAGCTCTTACAAAGGCAATACTCCCGGCGGAGACATCAAAAGTGCTGTCGCCGGCTACTAGTTTTGCTTTTCCGGACACAATAAAATAAACTTCATCTTCATCGTGAACTGGCTGATTATCAATTACTTTAGACTTTAATTCGTA
>DASWHX010000074.1:0-28966 GCA_036397995.1 Cyclobacteriaceae bacterium | reverse complement strand
TGTTTCAATGGAATGATCATGCAAGTACTGCAATTGCGGCCGCGGAAGGTTTATCGGCCGGCACCTACGAGGTGATAGGCACTGATGCACGTAATTGTGTGGTGAGTTTTCAGGTGGTTATAGTAGATAATCCTGATCCAGAATTGAATTTGGTAGAAATACACCCGAGCGCTTGTGGTCGTGCTTTGGGATTTGCTTCCGTTCAAGCTTCAGGGGGAACTCCGCCATATTCGTATGCATGGAATGATGGGGCGCATCAGACAACGCCATCGGCAACTCATTTACTTTATGGTTTCTATACAGTTACCGCGTACGATGCAAATGGCTGCCCGACAAATACCCTGAACGTAGAGGTAGAGGAGATTGAAGATTTAGAAATAATAGTTTCAGAAATTCAGAATGCCGGTTGCTTTGAGGGGAGTGATGGAATGGTTAGGGTAAGTGTTGTAAATGGTGTTGCACCATTCAAATTTTCTGTTGATGGTGGCATAGAACAAACGGACAATGAATTTGCCGGGTTAGGCGTTGGCACTCATTTCTTAAAGGTGACCGATGCGAATTTTTGTACCGATGAAACAGAGGTAATTATCCAAGCGCCGGATGAACTAAGGTTTGCTGGTGTTTCTAAATATAATCCACTTTGTTTTGGTGTTTGTGATGGTGAGATTTCTGTTCTTGTTGCAGGAGGCGTCGGTCCGTACAATTATTTATGGGACACATCAGATATAACAAAATCTGTGACTGAACTATGTCCTGGTAATTATTCAGTTACAGTTACAGATGCTAATGGATGTAGTGTATCTACTACAATTGAAATTTTACAGCCTGCAAAGATTCATGGTGCTGGAATTCCGGAGAAATTGATCATTTGTGAGGGCAACAGTGTAGAAGTAGACGCTGGTTTGTGGATAAATTACGAATGGACCGGAAATAATTTCAAATCCTTTAACCGGAAAATAAATATCCACAATCCCGGAGATTATTATTTGCAGGTGGTTTCACCGGAGGGTTGTATTGTCCTGGATACGGTAACACTGGAACTTTCCAATGAGATACTAAAAGCCAAAGCCCTGGTTCCAAGCAAAGCATTTATTGGGGATTCTGTGGAAGTAATTGATGTTTCCTGGCCACCGGCAGATAATATCGAATGGTTTTTACCTGAAAATGTTAATTTACTGGAGCAGGGAGATGATCGCATCCTGATAAAATTTATGGAGGCAGGAATTTACGTAGTTGGGATGGATGCCACCTCCGGATTATGCCAAGATTACGTAGAGTATGAAATTGAAATCATGGAAGGAGAGGCCGTCGATGAGGGTGGACGGCTGGGTTATGAAGCGGTGATAGAGTCTTTTTCATTATTTCCCAACCCGAATAATGGACGGTTTACTGCCATCGTGGGATTATATAGAAATGCAGACATCACCCTCAGAGTGGTGGATAATGTCCGGAGCAGGATTATCAGGGAAGAAGATTACGCTGGTAAGAAAGAGTACGAGATCGAATTTTCCTTTGATGACCTACCTGGCGGAGTATATACCCTCAACCTGGAAGTAGAAGGTGAGATGAAGAATTTGAGGTTCGTAGTGAATTGAAGCATTTAAAACCTGACAAGTTTGGCTTCAGGAGTTAAATTGACTCGATGTTCTTGATAAACTTGTCAGGTTTAATGTTCCTTGGAATTTAATTATTGATAAGTTTAATTCGGGAGGTAAATTGACTCGATGCTAAAAAAACCTGACAAGTTTGGCTTCAGGATGTAAATTGACTTGATGTTCTTGATAAACTTGTCAGGTTTGACTCGGTGAGTTTCTTCCTCCTATTAAAAAAAGCTAACTTGTAACAATGAGAACTGACTTTGAAGTATTTATTTTCCGGCTAACTTTATTAATCCTGGTTCAATCGTGCGGGCTATCAAATCAGGAGGACTCCCAGGGTAATTGGATAAAAGTAAATGAGAAAGAAAAGATTGAGATTATTGAAAGACAGTTTAGGGGTTTTGATAATGCCATGGTAGAAACTGGATACCGCTACCAGGAACTCTACTGGGCTGGCCAGGATGAAAACTGGGAATATGCTGCCTATCAATTGGAGAAAATAAAGGTAGCTTTTGAAAACGGTTTGCAACGCAGACCAAAGCGTGCTCAATCCGCTGCTAATTTTTTGAATCAGGCTTTACCTGAAGTGCAGAAATCGGTAGCGATTAAAAATACCGTAATTTTCAACGAAAACTTTCAATTGCTGACAACTCATTGCAATAGTTGTCATGCAAAGGAAAGGGTTCCATTTTTTACAGTAAAAGTCCCAACTGAAAGACAGTCACCCATAAGAAAGTAGCATGTTTCAAAAGATTATTCATACCGGCAACTCAAAAACAACAATTATCATTCGCTTAATGGTGGGGGCCGTTTTCCTTTCAGAAGGTATTCAAAAATTTTTATTTCCCGCCAGTCATGGAGCAGGGAGGTTTGAGAAAATTGGACTCCCGGCACCGGAATTTTTGGGAACGTTTGTAGGCACATTTGAAATCATTTGCGGTGTACTTTTGCTGATTGGTCTTACCACCCGGTTAGCCAGTATTCCATTAATCATCATAATGTTGGTCGCAATCGCGACAACTAAAATAGAAATTTTAGCCAACCAGGGGTTTTGGGAAATGTTTCACGCAAGTCGAACAGATTGGTCTATGTTGCTTGGAAGTATTTTTCTGTTAATTAAAGGGAGTGGTAATTGGTCTATGGATTACAAACTGAAAAACAGTAGACCTGACAGGTTGTGATTCAATATACAACCTATCAAGTTTATGTTAAAAAACGAACGTCCATGCTCATAACAAGGACGTTCTATATAGTAACAGGCAAGAAAAATCGTTAGATAATTTTTCCAATCACTATTACATTGAGGGTTGCTTCAGACTGAGCATCCACGGTAACGCTGGTCGGTGAGATACCCTGGGTTAAACTGGAAACTTCAAATAAAGAGCTGAAATTCATCCTATCATCAGCGCCATTTTTTTCGTACGAAACAAAATGGATCTCATACTCCCCGGCATCAAGAAATGGTAACCGGTAATTTCCTGAGGCATCAACCGCTGAACTATTCACTGCTTTTTTAAATCGCAGCTCATTGGCAGATTGTATAAAAATTTCAGATTCCGGATTCCACTCGCCTTTCTTATATACATAAGCCACTACTTTACCTGAAGTCTGAAATACACCGCCATCATAAGTTCCCCGGATTGTACCTGAATTCAAATGATTAATCACCCGAATGGAATTCTCCAATTCAACTTCTGACACAAACTCGAAGTCACTTGATTCATTGCTCAGGGTATGCCTGATGGTTTTCCTTAAGTCGAAATCAATGACAATTTTGGAAGAGCCTGAAGCATCAATGACAAATTCTTTCTGCAAATCAATTTCAATGTCGTTTTGAGCATTGCTGATCAGTTTATGTTTTGTAAGATCATTAGTCAAAACAAAACTTCCAGGTGAATCGCCATTTTCATCCACCTCAGTATCAATTACAAGAGTAATAGTCTTATGGTTTCCAGCGTCCACGTTGCCTGTTCCCAGTAACTTTGTGCTCCCATTTTGATAATCCAAAAGGTTGATGGTCATTTTGTTTTCAAATCCGGCGAAAACTTTTCCATCCACTTTGATTTCCGAGATAGTAATGTAAACACCATTTACATTGGCGTCATCCACCGGTGCGTCCGTAATCTCTAACGTTGCCACGCCCCGCGGTTCTTTTGAATCTTTCAGGTAATCACAAGATGTGAAAAATAACAACATCCCCGACACTGACAGAATACCCATTAATTGATTAGCCACTTTGCATCTCCACATTTTCATAATTAAATTATTTTAAGGTTGAAAGTATTTCTCCCAGATAACTAAAATTCTATACCAGTTTTAAACGAGAGTCTCAGAACTATTGAATTATTACCATTCAGAGTACCTTATAGTCACGCAAGACCGTGATTCCACTTATTTTTTTACTATTTTTATTTCTATAGTTTATGGCAAATTTCAGTTCAAAGTGTATGGGATTAGTTTTCAAATCGACAAGATTTTCCAGAATTGAAAATTAAATCTTTAGCAGAACAGCCTTCAAAGGACCTCCATTTATGCAGTTAAATTAAGATTGAGGAAAGAAATGATTTGTATTCTAAACTGAATTGCTTTTCATTTTCAACAGTGAAAATGCGGCCAGTAAAATCCAAACCACTGATCCAAAAATATACACAGTGAAACTGTGAAGATAAAGGAATGAGAAACCCATAAAAAACATTACTCCGCACACCAAAAAATAAATGATACCTAAATATGCTAACCATTGGGGCAAGGCTTTAGTATCTAAAATGGATATGGACCAGAAAAGTACGGCCAGACAAGTGGCTCCGATAAATATATAATCAAAAGCGTGATTAAATACAGTTCCGTAAGCCATTATATGCCTAACGATCTCCAGAGTTTTCTCCGGAGCTCCGGCATAATGCTGCGCATACAGCGGAAGTGCGATTCCATTTACCGCAGCAGCGATCATTACAGCTATTAGTCCGGTAGCCATTGCCATAAATGCCGACATGGCGAAAAAATACGACTCTTTCAGTTTATTCGTAAGGCCCCAGAATCCGAGTAATAAGAAAGGAGTACTAAGGATTGCTAAGGAATGAGAGATGATAGCAAGGTTGATTATTCGAAGAATTTGTTCAATACTACCCCCTGAGGGATGTAAAATCATGGTTACAACCATCAATAATGAGCCAATAATTAACGAAATTCCGGAAGCTTTATAGTGTTGGGCTGGCATTTTGGGTTCAACCGTTTAAGCATCAAACATAGTAAAGATTGTCTTTGATATGTTTTGATCGAAATCAAGAAATCTGCTCAATCATTTTTTTCCGCACCCGGCTAAGCGTTTCCGGGGTTATCCCCAGATAAGAAGCAATATGCTTTAGGGCAAATCGCTGCAGGAGTTTAGGATTTTTGTCCAGCAAAGCCCGGTATTTGTCTACCGGGCTCAATTTTACATTTAGAATTTCATCATCAGGGATGGCACTTCCCATAATTTTACCCAATTGAAAAAAAGCCGGCGAAAGTTCTATTAAATGATGAAGCTGATAAACGCTTAACTCATAAACTTCGCTATCTTCCATGGCCCGGATAATGTTCCTTGAGGGTTTTTGCGCTGCAAAACTCTGATAGTCTAACGCCCATTGTTGTTCTGTCCAGAGATTTAACGTGGTGTCACCTCCATCCTCAGGGCAATAATGGCGGAAACTACCTGACTGAATAAAATGAAAAGCCTGGCAGGTCTGCCCCAGTTCCAGGAGGATTGCATTTCTTTCAACCGGGAATAAATGCATTCTATCCAACACCTGAGTAATTTCACTACTCGTAAATACACCAAATCCATTAATTGCGGCAGCTAGTTGTTCATTCATAGGGACAAGTTATTAATTTTTTAAAACCTTTACTTAAAATGAAATTATTGAATGCAAACATGGATAACTTGAGAATCCTTTCCTGAATAATTTTCATGCCGATGTAAGGTATTTCTTTAAAGAATAAAATAAAAGCTGAACTTGGATTTCGAGAATAAAGAAGACGCTGCTTATAAAATTCCAATTGATTCCTTGCCGGATATTACTTACCTTCTCTCCTAATTAACTTCAAGACGTATGAAAAACCTGTTTTCTGTTATTCTACTTTTTATTGCCATTCCTTGTGTTTCTCAAAAATCCCCGGAGAACCTATCAAATGTTTATAGTTGGCGCAATGTGGGACCCGCTAACCAGGGAGGACGCGTGGTTGATATTGAAGCAATCGAAAATGATTTCCAGAAAGTGTATGTTGCCACCGGCTCGGGCGGTGTTTGGTATTCTGACAACGCGGGCACTACCTGGACACCCATATTTGATAATTATTCCACCGCTTCTATAGGCGATATTGCTATTTACCAGCAAGATCCATCTATTATCTGGATAGGAACCGGGGAAGCCAATAATCGCAACAGCGTTTCCTGGGGTGATGGCATTTTCAAATCCATTGATGGTGGTAAATCATTTCAGAACATGGGACTAAACTCGACTCATCAGATTGCCAGGGTAATTACTATTCCGGACAAACCGGATGAAGTTTGTGTTTGCGCTATCGGTCATTTATGGGGTGAATCGGGGGATAGAGGACTGTTCAAAACTGCTGACGGCGGAAAGACCTGGTCTAAACTCAACAATGGTTTGCCGGCTGACAATAAAACCGGCTGCAATGATCTGGTTATCGATCCCGCCAATCCGCAGATTATGTATGTTTCTTTTTACCAACGTCTTCGAAGACCCTGGACTTTTCATAGTGGCGGACCCAATGGAGGTATTTTCAAAACTACTGACGGAGGTAAATCCTGGAAAAAATTAACCAACGGATTACCTGCCGACAGTACAGGCAGAATCGGATTAGCCATCTATCAGCAGAACCCAAAAATTGTAATGGCCCTGGTTGAAGCAAAACGTACCGACACATTGGCAATACCAGGTTCAGGAGTATACCGATCGGAAGATGGCGGCGAGTCGTGGAAATACGTAAATACCTATAACAACCGGCCATTTTATTACAGCCAAATCCGCATAAATCCTCTCAATGACCTAAGGGTATATTTACTCACTACACGTTTCATGGTTTCTGACGATGGAGGTAAGAATCTCAGAAACGGAAGTGCAGATGAAGAAGTGCACGGAGACTTCCATGCCTTATGGCTTGATCCCACACATGCTGACAGGTATTATTTAGGCGCTGATAAAGGATTCTCTATGACTCATGATCATGGCAAGAAATTTATTTTATTCGATAACCTGCCCATTGCTCAATATTATCGCATCTCCTTCGATTACCGCGATCCCTATTATGTATATGGTGGGCTGCAAGATAACGGGTTCTATGCAACTGCAAGCTTTTCCAGGGATATTCGAGGAATCCTTAATGATAGTAACTGGAAAGTGCATTGGGGCGATGGTATGTTTACTGAAGTGGATCCTGATGACTGGCGAAGGGTAATTACCTCCTCCGAAAATGGCGGCATTAATAAATACGATCCGGTAACCCACAGGATAGAAAGCCTGCGACCAACACCATTGAACGTGACCAATGCAAGTCAGTTTTTAAATGCTGAACAGATGACGAACCGAAACCCCTTTCGTTTCAATTGGTCCGCTCCAATTCAAATGGATCATAAATCAAAGATTTTGTACCTGGCTGGAAATCATATATTGAAATCAACGAACTGGGGAGAAAGCTGGGAAATTATTAGCCCGGATTTAACCACGAATGATCCGGAAAAGACGAAAGTTGGAGCTAGTGGCGGCTTAACTCCTGACAATTCCGGAGCCGAAACTCATTGTACAGTTGTTACACTGGCAATTTCACCTTTGGATGAAAACATTTTATGGGCCGGGACGGACGACGGACTAGTGCACATAACCAGGGATGGCGGAAAATCATGGACTTCGCTTCGTAAGAATTTTAAGGGAGTTCCGGAAGGAATCTGGGTAAGTCGAATTGAGGCTTCACAATTTAAAAAGGAAAGAGCATATCTTTCATTTGATGGTCATAGAAGTGACCACAACAAACCCTATCTATTTGTCACTGAAAATGGCGGAAAGAACTGGACAAGCATTACTGCAAATTTACCTCAGACAGAAGTTATCCGTGTTGTGAGGGAAAATCCGGTGAATGAAAATTTATTAGTAATTGGAACGGAAACCGGCATTTGGGCCACTATTGATCGTGGTAAGAATTGGTTCCGGTTTATGCCCGGTATGCCCACCGTTTCAGTTTATGATTTGGCTTTCCATCCCAGAGATCATGACTTAATCGCTGGAACTCATGGCCGAAGTTTATGGATCATGGATAACATGCACGCCCTTGAACAACTAACTGCAGAAGTTCAACAGAAAGAATTTTACCTTTTCGATCAACCGGTTGCCACCCTTTGGGAGAATACAAGTCGTGGTGGGCAGCGCGGACACTTTTGGTATGGTGGTGAAAACCCGGAAGAAATCAGACCCACTTCTTCTTTGCCCCGGGCCCGGTATGAGGTTGATGCTTTACTGTATTATTATTTGGGTGATATTGATACGTCTGCAAAGGCTGAAATTATTATTTCAAATGTAAAGGGTCAAAAAATTACCCGGCCGGTGAAAGTAGTTCGTGGGATAAATAAATTTAAGTGGGATCGGGAATTTGATTCAGAACCATATACTGAGGAACAGCAAAAAACTTTAGATGCAATTTTTGAAGTCTTAATTCAAACAAATCCGGGAATGGCTAATAACAACATTTACCAGCGATATCTGAATGCGCAAAACTATCGTCAGAAAAGAGCGAACGTTCAGTTTATTAACAGAATTTTTAATTTGGGAATTGATGATTCTTATGGCATACCCACCGGAGAAGCGGGAACTTATGAGGTGGTATTAAAAGTTGACGGCAAGGAAGAAAGAAAAATTCTGACTATCCGTGAGGATCCAATTTTGAAAGAAAATTAGAATCCGGTTATGAGTACTAAATTATGAATAATGCCCGGTGTTAGTATTGATGAATTTCTGAATAAACATCAGATAGAATTTAAGCTGCATGAACACCCTGCCGTATATACTACTGAAGAAGCAACTGTTCACACTTCTCACATTCCCGGATTGGATTGCAAGAATTTACTGGTTAAAGATCAGAAAGACAAACGATTTTTTCTGCTAATTCTTCCGGCTTCAGAAAAGGCTGATTTGAAAGAATTCGCATCGAAAGTCGGTGAGAAAAGGCTAAGTTTTGCTAATTCGAAAAATCTGGTGGACTTACTTGGACTTGAACCTGGCTCGGTTTCACCTTTCGGGCTTATAAATGATCAGGATAAAATCGTTGAATTGTACATTCATAAAAAAATATTTGATGCAGCAATAATAAAGTTTCATCCTAACCGGAATACGGCATCGCTGGAGATTTCAAATGCTATGTTTAGAAAGTATCTGGCTATTATTGGTCATGAAGTTCAAATTATAGCATAGCATCTGATTAACAGTTTGACGTCGCCTGATTGGAAATGATTATGATCCAGTTTCAGAAACGTCAGGTGAATTAAGCAAAAGACTTCTTAATTGTTGATTCTATAAAGCTGCTATGCACTAATTGTTTATTTAAAGATCGAAAACTATTTTTGGGCCATGAGAAAACTAAAAAACATTTTTCTGCTTTGCCTAGTATTTGCCTTAATTGAGTGCGACTCTAAGGTTCAAACTAAAAAAGATGAAAACCCCGCTGTTACCATAATCCGGAATTCCATTATCGCACATGGAGGCTATGACCTTTGGATTCAAATGGAAGAACTTGATTATGACAAGAGTATTATAATGTATGATTCTTCCGGCGAGGTAGAATCAAAAATAATTCAAATTCATAATTACAGGTTTAAACCGGAGTTTGGTGGCAATATTACCTGGTCCACCGACCACATTTACAGGATCACCTACGATGATGTTGGTGCATTGAAAATTGTAGATAACGTACCTCAGCTTGACAGCGCATCGATATTTGAAGCCAGCGTCACTTATCTGTCCTCTCATTATGTCCTTTTTCAGCCCTGGAGACTATTTGATCCGGGAGCTAATTTACGTTATGTAGGGAAAGACCAACTAGACGACACCACAGTGGTAGATGTAGTAAAAGTTACTTTCAACATAGGAGTCGAACCTGGCGCAGAGCATGATATCTGGTGGTTTTATTTTGACGAAGAAACTTCACTTCTTTCCGGATACCTGGTGGATCACCAGGGAAGGATAAGTTATATCCGAAATGAATCCTATGACAGCACAATGGATTTGGTCTTTCCACATCACAGATATAGCCACTTTGTGACAGACACTGCCCGTAATAACCCGCTGCTGCGCGCTGAATATTTCTACGATAATTTTGCCGTGAGATAATTGCGGCTACTTCTATGAACGAAGTATCCGGAGTTGCTTCTTCAATCTGGTAAGTTCATCAGTAGCTGTAGTTATCTTCTCATTGAACTGATCTTTGAGTAAACGAGCGTTCCTGGATTCAGCAAAATATTCCATATTGGTTTTCATGAGGTTAATGTCATTTTCAACCTGATATATTTGCCGGCGCAAAGACTGCTCTTTTTGATGAAGCTTCCTGACCGATTGAGGATCATTCTTGATTTGTGAAAATTCCGCTTCAATAAGAATTTCTTCTTTCTTATCATCTTCAATATTAGCATTCCTGATAAAATTTTCTACAGCCTTTGAAAATTCAGACTTCGTTGAGTTTATTGCATTCCGGGGAACAAATCCTATCTGATCAAACTCCTGCTTAAGTTGGTCAAGTTTTGTAAGGTCTGAAGATTTCTCAGCTGCCATTCGTTTTATTTCTGAAATTATTTCTTTTTTCCTTTCCAGATTGGCTTCATATTGTTTTAAGGCTTCCTTATGACTGGACCTTCTTTTATCAAAAAACTCATCGCAAGCCGCTTTAAATTTATCAAAAACCTGCTGCCGCTTCTTCTCTGGGACCGGCCCTACTTCTTTCCATTTTTTCTGAAATGATTTTATCTGATCAGCAGTTTTCTCCAAATCCTTTGATGAAATTAATTCCTGAACTTTACCAACCAAATCTTCCTTTGCCTTAAGATTTTCTTCCCTCTTATCCTCAAGCTCTTTAAAGAATCTATTCTTGTTCTTGAAAAATTCTTTAAAATGTGACCAAAAGTGTTTATTAATATCTTTGGAATTTTCCCTGGGCACTCCCCCTGTCGCTTCCCACTCTTTTTGAATTTGCAGGATTTCCTTCGTCTTATGGTTCCAGTCCTTGATTAATTCAGATGAAAACTCCGTAAAGGATTTCATTTTTTCAATTAGCTGATCTTTCTTTACCAGGTTATCTTTCTGGACTGCCTTAAATTGCTGGTAATGCTCTTTCCTTCTTGCATAGATTTCATCCGATGCAGATTTAAATCTTTTCCACAAACTTTCCTGTTCCTCCGGGGGAACCGGGCCAATATGCTTGAATTCGTTGTGGAGATCATTTAATTCAATAATGGCTTTTTTGAGGTTCCCGTCTTTGGCAAGTTGCGTGGCTTTTTGGCACAGTTCCAGTTTAGCTTCCAGATTTTTCTTCCTGTCAAGCTCCTTTAATTCAAAGTAAATGCTTCGCTTATCATAAAATAAATTAACTAAAGCATTATAGTTCGCCCATAAATTCTTAACCTGGCCTTTTGGTAATGGACCAATTTCTTTCCACACTTTTTGAATATCCTTAAACGCGCTGAAGCTTGAACTGCTTTCATCAGAATCAACAAATTGCCTGAGCTTTTCCAGGGTTTGAATTGCTTTCTCATGATTCTTTTCTTTAACCTGATCCAACTCACGCAGATATTTCCGCTTGCGGTCTTTCAGCAGCCGGTATGTGGCTTCAAATTTTATGGATACTTTATCCTGAGGAAATTCAAATTCTGATTCCGAACCTTCTTCATCAATAAATTTTTCCAGGGCGTCCGACCGTTCGCGATCAATAATATCACCCATTCTGGATTTGAGGAAATTGGCAACTTTATCCGCCGCCATAAGATCAGGAGATTTTTCAAGGTCTTCAAGAAGCTGTAATATCTCAGGCTTGGTAAGTTTACTGTAATTTATACTCTCCGATTCATGATCATCATGAGCATATTCGTCATGCTCCTCATGGTCCTCTTCAGGACGTTCATCTGAGTTAACCTGATTATCCAATTCAGGGGCAGTGTCATCTTTTTTGGAATTTTCACTACCGCCTTTTTCCATTACCGGTTGATGGGCATTGGGATTGGATTCAGCTTCCTTTCCTTGATCCGAATTTTCGGACTGAACAGATTCACCGGTTTCTGACTTATCCAGTTCCTCTATAATGTTACGCTCGCTATTCATGTCTTCTGGTTTGCAACCATTCAATATTCAAAAATATTAATTAAGCCTGGGGTTAACAGGGTAGTTTGAATATATTTTAAACCTCCCACCAAGTTGATTTAATGCTAATTTCCAAAGATCATCCGAATTTGCTGTAAACAATAAATCAGCTTTCAAGCCAGGAGATACTATCCAGGAATTCTCTTCAATTTCCTTTTCGAGTTGCCCGGGTGACCATCCTGAATAACCTATAAAAAATCTAAATCGCTCTGAATCAACCTTTTTTATATCAATAAGAGTTAATATTTTTTCAAAATCTCCTCCCCAAAATAGCCCTTTATCAATTTCGATCCCACCTTCAACCAATTCAGGTTCACAATGAATAAAGTGCAATGTATCCTGTTGAACGGGTCCGCCAACATAAAGATTCTCATTAAAACCGGACACTCCTTCTACCACTTCTTCAAATTTTAGTGAGCTTGGCTTGTTTATTACAAATCCAAATGAACCCTCTTCATTATGTTCGCACAATAGAATAACAGTTCTTTCAAAATTAGGATCCAATAAATAGGGTTCTGAAATCAATAATCTCCCTTTTTGTGGTAATACATTATTCTTATAATCAAAATATTCATTCATAATCAATGTAAAGCAGCTTTTACGGGTAAAGTATCCAAAACCTGAGATTCTATTTCGTTTAATTCCCCAAGTCGTGCATAAACCTCACTTTTATTGAAATAAAGCAATGACATTTTTACAAAAATATTGCCATGTTTTGCTTCGGAGGCCCAAAGATTATGGTAAAAGTCTTTCAAATCAGGATCCTCAATATTTTCATATATCAGTCTAAACCTCTCAGCCCCTCTGCATTCAACTATGGATGCTAGCAAGAGTCTGTCTAAAAACCTTTCATTTCTCCCATTACGGCAATATTCCAATAATTTTCTTATATAATAATCCTGCCCCATTTCCCCTGGTAATGATATCCCTCTTTTTGTCATAATTGCATAAACGGATTGGAAATGTTCAAGTTCTTCAATCGCCGTTTCTATCAATTCGGGAATAATTTCTCTTCTATCCGGATACTTTGCTACAAAACTTAATGCCATGGCAGATGCTTTCCTTTCGCAGTTTGCATGATCCTGAAGAAAGGAATCAAAATCATCTAGAACTGCTTTTAACCAATCTTTCTTACTCCCTGCAACTAATTCGATACTTAATTTCATGGGAAATTTAATTGTCTAATAATAATTCAAATAAAAATTTTATCACATAAAAATATATGAGTTAATTTAGATAAAAAACTGATGGACGAACAAGACATAGGTAAAATTCGAAGAGAATATTCTTCCAGCAGGTTAGATGAGAATTCTGTTTCTGAAGATCCATTTGTACAATTTAAAGAATGGATGCAGGATGCCATAAAGTCCAACATCATTGAACCTACGGCTATGAATCTTGCTACCGCAACTATTGATGGGAGACCTTCTTCCAGAATCGTTTTATTAAAAGAAACAAGCGGCATCGGTTTTGTTTTCTACACAAACTATCAAAGTCAGAAAGGGCTGGAAATTGAACAGAATCCCTTTGGTGCATTAAATTTTTTCTGGGTTTCACTGGAACGCCAGGTGCGCATTGAAGGTGTTATTGAAAAGATCTCTTTTGAAGAAAGTGATGCATATTTTCGTGAGCGACCAAGAGGAAGCCAGATTGGCGCATGGACTTCACCACAGAGTCAGCGAATTGCTAACCGGGAAATTCTGGAGCAGCGTAACCAGGAAATGGAAAAACGCTTTCATGATAAAGAAGTTCCAAGACCGGCTCAATGGGGTGGGTATATTTTAGTCCCAAATATGTTTGAGTTTTGGCAAGGACGAGAAAACCGTTTGCATGACAGGATTCAATATACTCTGCAAAAAGATAACAATTGGTTAATTAACCGGGTTGCTCCCTGAAGGTGGATGGAGTAACATACATAGAAAAATTTAGCTCACCTGAAAAATTAATTCATCAATTACCTGATGAAAATCTGGGGATTGCAGTAACAATTCCATCTTACAGAGAAGAGAAAATAAAAGATGCTATTCTATCTCTTATAAATTGTGATTCGCCACCTTGCGGGGTTGAAGTTCTTGTCTTGATCAACTTTCCTGATAATTTAGAAGAACCGGATAAAGAGTTACACCGAAAGCAATCTAAAGAATTAAAAATCTGGTCAAAAAAATTCGACAACCAAAATCTTAAAATTCATATAATTGAAAAGGAACTTCCGGAAAAAAATGCGGGCGTTGGCCTTGCCCGGAAATTGTTAATGGATGAGGTTGTCAGGAGGTTTGCAATTCTCGACAAGGAAGGTGTGATAGCTTCTTACGATGCGGATTGTACTTGTGATAAAAACTACTTAGTCGCTTTGGAAATTTTTTTTGCAAATAATAAGAGTTCACCGGGCTGCAGCATTTACTTTGAACATAACCTGGAAGAAAGTCCAATTCCATCTGCAATACTTGAATATGAATTATATCTCCGCTATTACGTTCAGGGTTTGAGATACTCAACTTATCCCCATGCCTTCCATACAGTTGGTTCAGCAATGGCTGTTAGAACTCAAAGTTACAGGATGCAGGGCGGAATGAATATGCGTAAAGCTGCAGAAGATTTTCATTTTTTACATAAGATAATTCCAATTCCCGGGTTCAGGAATTTAACGACCACGCGGGTAATTCCTTCAGCACGAATCTCAAACCGGGTTCCTTTTGGAACCGGCAAAGCAATGCTGAACTGGGAATCTAAAAACATGAGGTTCTGGCCGGCCTGCAAAGCTGAAACATTTGACCTGATTAAAGATTTCCTTGAACAGTCCCAATCTTTTTATAAAGAGAAAATTACCCGGAATTGGATTGAAAAAAATATTTCCCCTATGTTCCATGAATTTCTCTGGAAAGAAAATTTCATCGAAGAGATCGAATTGATAAAAAGCAATACAAAAAGCGCAAACACATTTGGCAAGGCATTCTTAAGGTGGTTTAACGGACTCCGGGTTCTGCAGTTAACTCATCACCTGAGATATAATCATTGTGGCGAGGTTCCTGTTAATGAAGCTTCATTGAATTTATTGAAAATGATGGAGAGAGAGTTTTCAGGTGACAACAGGGAGTTGCTGGAATACTACAGGGTGCTGGACAAATCAAATTAAATGTTCAAGTGCTGATATTCCCGGAGTTCTTTCTACCGTAAACCCTTCGCCAAATTCCACTCCGATCAAAGATCCATATTCTTTTGCCCTCGCTTCCAGGAGTTTCAAAAATTCCGGCGATGAAATAAAAGTTTCCGGTTCGGCACTTTCCCTGGAGTAGAACTGCGATTCAAAGCATTTTATCGCTTCCATTTTCTTTTCCCAAAAATCGCTAATATTAATAATGAAATCAGGCTTGATGTGCCAGCTTTGAATGTAGTGATAAACTTTGGATGGGCGCCACGCCTCTTGCTTACCAGTATCTATTTCTGTTTCAATTTTTAGCAATCCCGAAACAAAAACAGATTGGGATACAAGCTGTGCTGCTTTTGGATGATCAGGATGTCTGTCCTGAATGGCATTCGCAAGGATAATATCCGGTTTATATTTTCGAATAACCTTAACAATCTCCAATTGATGACTTTCGTCATTGATAAAAAATGCATCTCTGAATTGCAGATTTTCACGTATTGCTATTCCAAGAACTTTGCTGGATTTTGCTGTTTCTTTCTTTCTGAGGTCAGGATTTCCTCGAGTTCCTAATTCACCCAGTGTTAGATCTACGATTCCAACCTTTTTTCCCTTTTTAACTTCCGAAAGAATAGTTCCCCCACAGCCTAGTTCGGCATCATCGGGATGAGAAGCAAATACGAGGATATCTAATTTCATGCGTACTGAGGTTAGGCCACTTCCATTTCTTTGGCAGCCAGAAATTTCTCCGCCTCGAGAGCTCCCATGCAACCGGTACCTGCAGCAGTTACGGCTTGCCGATAGACCTTATCAGCGGCATCTCCTGTAGCAAATACACCCTCAACGTTTGTTTTTGTCGTGCCCGGTTTAACTTTTATGTACCCGGTCGCATCCAATTCAATATAATCACGGAAAATTTCTGTGTTAGGTGTATGGCCAATGGCCAGGAAGAAGCCTTGCACCGGAATTTCCTTTTTCTCACCTGTCTTATTATTTACTACTCTTATTGACTCTACACTCTCACGTCCTGATATTTCTTCCGTTTCGGTATTCCACAGCACTTCGATGTTTGGTGTGTTCAGCACTCTATCTTGCATAATCTTTGAAGCTCGCAATTCATCTCTTCTTACAATCAGATAAACCTTTGGACAAAGCTTTGATAAATAAGTTGATTCTTCGGCAGCAGAGTCACCTCCTCCCACCACTGCCACTTCCATTCCCTTGAAGAAATATCCATCGCAAACTGCGCAGGCTGAAACACCTTTATTGGCAAATTTTTCTTCGGAAGGTAATCCAAGGTATTTGGCACTTGCTCCTGTTGAGATAATCACACTTTCAGCCAGAACTTCCTCTTTCTCATCAAGAATTAACTTTAATGGATAACCGGAAAAATCCACACTGGTAACCATAGCGTATTTGACTTTGGTACCGAATCTCTCCGCCTGTTTCTGAAGATCTATCATCATTTGAGGTCCGTTGATTCCATCAGGATAGCCAGGAAAATTTTCGACATCATTGGTTATTGTAAGCTGGCCTCCCGGCTGACCTCCGGTGTAAAGTACAGGATTTAACCCTGCTCTGGCTGCATAAATTGCGGCCGTATAACCTGCAGGACCTGACCCTATTATTGCGACTTTAACTTTTTCTCCCATTTTTGAATTAAATGTAACTTATATAATTACGTTTTTGCTTTTGAAATAGTTCCCAGAACCGAATAATCTTGATGGGTTGCACACGAGTACTAACCCAGATATGGCTTCAAAGCCTTGCTTCTGGAAGTGTGTCTTAGTCTGCGTATTGCTTTTTCTTTTATTTGCCTTACTCTTTCGCGGGTAAGATTGAATTTTTCGCCAATTTCTTCGAGGGTCATTGAGTGTTCACCATTAAGACCAAAGTATAATGTTATGACATCTGCTTCCCGTTGTGTTAAAGTTGAAAGAGCCCTTTGCACTTCTTTTCGCAAAGAATCATTCATAAGAGCTGAATCCGGAGTTTCCTCCATTTCATTCTCCAAAACATCCAGCAAACTATTTTCTTCGCCGGAAATAAAAGGAGCATCCATGGATACATGCCTGCCTGAAATCTTCATGGTATCAACGACCTCAGCTGTTGTAACTTCCAATACTTCAGCCAATTCATCCGGACTTGGCTCTCTTTCGTACTTTTGTTCTAATTCCGAAAATGTTTTTGAAATCTTATTAAGTGAACCTACCCTGTTGAGTGGCAGGCGGACAATTCTGGATTGCTCAGCGAGAGCTTGCAAAATGGATTGCCTTATCCACCAAACGGCATAAGAAATAAATTTAAATCCGCGCGTTTCGTCAAACCTTTGGGCGGCTTTTATTAGTCCAAGGTTTCCTTCATTTATTAAGTCACCCAAAGACAATCCCTGATTTTGATATTGTTTTGCCACGGAAACAACAAATCGCAAATTAGCTTTAGTAAGTTTTTCTAATGCAAGTTGATCTCCATCTCTGATTCTCTTGGCGAGGTCCACCTCTTCATCGGGTGTAAGTAAATCTACCTTTCCAATTTCCTGAAGATATTTGTCCAGGGATTGGCTTTCCCGATTGGTAATTTGTTTACTTATTTTGAGTTGTCTCATGCTTTTCGATCAATCGAAAAATATGCTCCAACCAATTTAAACCAAATCCAAGTAATTACGTCACTAAAAATAGAATTCTGAAAAATTAATTTCAGGAATTCTTTTCTTCGGGCTTAGGGAGCAGGGCTTTTCTTGACAATCTGTATTTACCGGTCTTTTTGTCTACGCCAATTAGTTTTACTGGAATTTCTTCACCGATTTCGAGTACTCCGTCCATTTTCTCCAATCTCTCCCATTTAATTTCGGAGATATGTAAAAGTCCGTCCTTACCCGGAAGGAACTCAACAAAGGCTCCGAAAGGCATTACTGATTTTACTTTTCCGGTGTAAGTTTCACCAACCTCAGCCACCGCAACGATTTGTTTAATTCTTGCCACGGCGGCTTCCATGGATTCTTTATTCGTGGAGAAAACCGTAACTTCACCGCCGCCGGCTACCTCCTCTATGATTACTGTTGCACCGGTAGTATTTTGAATGTCCTGTACAACTTTACCACCTGGACCAATTACGGCACCAATCTGATCTTTTTCAATCTTTATCCTGACGGACCGCGGGGCATGTGGCTTCAAATCTTCTCTTGATTTATCCAAAATCTTAGCCATTTCACCAAGGATGTGGATCCTTCCCTCCCTGGCCTGAATCAGAGCTTCCTTTAGCACGTCATAAGATAAACCATCAACCTTAATATCCATTTGCACTGCAGTAATTCCTTTCGAAGTACCAGCCACCTTAAAGTCCATGTCTCCGAGATGATCTTCATCGCCAAGGATATCGGAAAGAATTGCATACTTACCAGTCTGACCATCCGAGATCATACCCATAGCAATTCCTGAAACAGGGTTCTTTATTTTGATTCCGGCGTCCATAAGGGCCAGAACACCGGCACAAACTGTTGCCATTGATGAAGAGCCATTCGATTCAAGAATGTCAGAGACAATTCTAATAGTATAAGGATTGTCGTCATTACCGGGAAGGACCTTTCTTATAGCACGGGAAGCCAGGTTTCCATGTCCAATCTCTCTCCTGCCTGGTCCCCGATTAGGCTTAACCTCACCCGTAGAAAATCCAGGGAAGTTATAGTGCAACATGAATTTACTTGTACCTGAAGTCATTGCCTGGTCAATAATCTGCTCATCCAATTTCGTACCCAGTGTTACAGTGGTCAATGATTGGGTTTCTCCACGAGTAAATAATGCTGAACCATGAGCCGAGGGGAGGTAATCAACCTCACCCCAGATTTGTCGTATTTCATTTCCTTTTCTTCCATCAAGTCTTTTGGATTCATTGAGCATCAGGTTTCTGCAGGCTTCTTTT
Source organism: Cyclobacteriaceae bacterium (assembly GCA_036397995.1). GTDB lineage: Bacteria > Bacteroidota > Bacteroidia > Cytophagales > Cyclobacteriaceae > DASWHX01. The sequence continues at coordinate 9,917 of DASWHX010000074.1, read as the reverse complement.
TCGATTTTCCCGAAGTATTTTTCTATAAGTTTTATATCTGGCTCCGGATCTTCGGGCAACGAGGCTGTATACTCTTCTTTAATTGCTTTAAAATAATCTCTTCGTTCATTTTTATTGGTCAACGATCTTCCTGCAACTTCATAAAATCTATGGTAGTATTTTTCATAGAGCATTTTGTAAAGATCTTCATCACCTGCCGGAGGTGTAAATTCTCGTTTTACTACGTTAAGTTCTTTTGCCAATTCAAGCTGTGCATGGCATTGCTCTTTGATGATGGAATGGGCAAGTTTCAATGCTTCAAGCAGATCATCTTCGTTAGCCTCATCCATTTCTCCCTCTACCATGGTTATGTTATCAATAGTTGCACCGACAATTATATCGAGGTCCGCTTGTTCCCTTCCCTCCATGGATGGATTAACCACAAGTTCCCCGTTGACCCTCGCCACCCGGACCTCGGATATCGGACCATTAAAAGGAATGGGTGAAATAGTGAGCGCGGTTGACGCACCAAATGCAGCCAACGCATCGGGTACTGCTTTTGGATCACCGGATATTAAGAAAATGTTTATTTGAGTGTCAAAATAATAGTCATCAGGAAATAATGGCCTCATTGCTCTGTCAACTAATCTTGAAACCAATATTTCATGATCAGAAAGCCGGCCTTCTCTTCTTAGAAATCCTCCGGGTATCCGTCCTGTTGATGCAAATTTTTCCTGGTAATCTACCGAAAGGGGAAGGAAATCCTGGCCTTCACTGGCTTCCGATTTGCCAACTACTGTTGCAAGCAACATAGTATCGCCCATTCTTACTACCACTGAACCATCTGCCTGCCTGGCAAGCTTACCGGTCTCTATTGATATTTCTCTGCCATCACTTAGAGTGATAGTCTTCTTAATTACTTTAGGTAACATAAAATTTTGTTTGTTTCGTGTTTTGCACCTACCCGAAGAAGAACAAAATAGGGATTCAATTGAATCCCTAATCCTTATTTTCTAATATTTAGCTCGGCAAGTATTGAACGGTATCTTTCAATATCCGTTCGCTGCAACCAGTCAAGTAATCTTCTTCTTTTTCCTACAAGCCTAAGGAGGCCTAATCGTGAAGAGTGGTCTTTTTTGTGACCCTGGAGGTGATCCGTAAGATGATTAATCCTATAGGTAAATAGGGCAATCTGGGATTCCGGAGAACCCGTATCAGTCTTCGTCTTTAATTTTCCAGACGTTTCAAACAGCTCTTGTTTTTTCTCTTGGGTAAGATACATTTATCTTATTTGTTATTTCCTCTAAATCAAGCGCAAAGGTATTACCATCTTGATTATTTAACAAATGCCTCTGGCTTTATTTGGGCTGATTCATCAGAATTGGCCGTTCTCTTAATGAATCTGGTTAGCATAACCCTATAATAGTCGGCATCAAATAGCCGGGCGTCCCTTCTGGCCTGTCGCAGGAAAAAAAGACCGATTGGCAATAATAAGACATCGGCCATCCAGATGGCCGGTATTATATGAACTGCGTTTTCTTTAGCCCAGTTTTCTCCGGTGATATAGATAACATAAAACAGAATGAAAAACAGGATTGAAAAAAGCACCGGGGCTCCAAGTCCTCCTCTTTTAATTATAGCGCCTAAAGGAGCTCCAATCAAAAACATAACGATACATGCGAAAGAATGAGCCAGCATTTTATTATACTGGATTTCAAATTTTCTAAGTTGAAACTTTTGATAATCAAGGCTGGAGTTTTGTGAAGTGAGTCGTGATTTTATTTGCCTTGCTGAATTAAGGGCGAAGTTATACGACAAGGATTGTTTGTCTTTTTCTGAAAAGTATTCCCTCAACGCCGCAGCTTGTTTTTCTGTTAATGATTGCCTGGCGGGCTGTAGCGGCAATAATGCATCATCCGTAGACGTCTTTTCTTCCTGATTTGTTGGTACTAACTTACCGGGAGGAAGAGTTAACATCTTTACATCCGGTCTCTCCGGCACATGAGTTTCTTCCGGTGAATTTCCTGAAATTCGTTCCAAAGAATCCATTTCTCGCTTATACTTAACCAGGTTCTCCGGAAGTGGAACACCTTCAGTATCTTTCAGGTGATGAGCAAAATATCCTTTGGTACTTCGAAAGACATCATAATTAATTTTTCCAATGTCTTGCCTTAATGAATCAATATCACTTGATAATTGGGTGAAATTTCTGGTCAGTCTGTCTCCTGAGAACAAATCTTTATCATGCCGTTTCAAATCAAAGGAAGAAAGATCCAGGACTATCTCCATTCTGTCGTAAAATGTCCTGGTGAACTGATCTACTAATGCTGTCTGACCGCGGTTAGAATTACTCATTTCCAGATACCGTGTGCCACGATAAAGTTCAAACTTCAGGTACCTGTCATTAAGAATAGTATACATTAATCCTGAGTCAGCCAGAATAACTTCTTTATTACCCAGGCCTTCACTGTGATTGTAGATAATCAAATCCTTCAGTGTTCTACCATCTTCCATTTTTTCACTAACCTTGATGCTGTAGTTTGGAATACCGTTGTAAAATGTTCCTGCTTTAATATCGAGGGCGGGTTTTTTCTGCTTAATGTCGTAGATGAGACTATACGCGTTCAACGCGGCTTGCGGCACTTTATAATTATTTGTATAGAAAGCTAATCCCGTTATGCCAAGTACAAGGATGAAGATGGGCATCATTGCCCGTGTAAGGGAAATTCCAGCGCTTTTTAATGCAATTATTTCAGAATGTTCACCAAGATTTCCGAACGTCATTAATGAGGACAACAAAACAGCCAACGGAAATGCAACAGGTGTGTTGAAGACTGCAAAATAGACAAGTAATTCGCTTAAGACATCCCAGCCCAAATCCTTTCCTACTAAATCTTCAAAATATTTTGAAATGTGGATGGTGAGCAAAATGAATACAACTACAAAGAAGGTCAGGATAAACGGACCAATAAAAGACCGGATTATAAGTTTATCGATTTTCTTCATTTGAACTTTTAGGGTGTCAAATTTGTGCCGGAATAGCACAAAAATAAACCAAAATCAGCCGCCTACAATCTCTTTCAGGTCTCCAATTAGTCCTTCCCACAAATCGCGAAGCTCATCTTCATCCTCAAAATCTGAATAATCGATAATTTTCAGGAAAACCGACTCGGTGAGTTCATTCATTTCAAGTCGCAATTCAAAATAAGACGGGTCATTTTCATTTTCATCAGGAATAAATTCAAAACGGACAAAATTATTTACCCGATGTGAGACTAATTTTGCTTTATGGTCATTACCATCCCAAATAAAATTGAAATTTTTGTCTTCATCTACTGTTACATCATCACAAAACCATTGGGCTAAGCCACCGGCAGTGTATAAATACGGATACAGCATTTTAGTGGAGGCATTTATCTCAAACTCACAAACGCACTTTCTCTTTTTTGGTGCCATTAATACTTCTTTAAAAGGATTTTTAATATATCATTTTTTGAAAATAAGCCAAAGGTACTTCCTGTATTTAATTTCTCTTTGGCAGACTCATTTAAACCTACGCGAGCTTGTTTATCCCTCCAAACATAACTTTTCAAAGACTAAACCTCTTCAACCGCATGATATTCGTGTGCCAGTTTCTCTTGTATTTCATGAGGGACAGGGGCATATTCAATGAATTTACTGCTAAAACTTGCTCGTCCTTGGGTAATGCTTCGCAAAGCGGTTGTATACCTGTCCAATTCAGCCAGTGGGCATTTGGCCTTAATTACTTTATAAACTCCCTTGCTATCCATTCCAAGAATAATGGAACGCCTGGTTTGAAGGTCTGTCATCACTTCTCCCATTTGTTCATCCGGAACCAGAATTGCCAGTTCATAGATAGGTTCCAATAATTTAGGGTTGGCATTTAGGAATGCTTCTTTAAAGGCCATCAAACCGGCAATTTTGAAACTAATGTCGTTGGAGTCCACGGGGTGCATTTTCCCATCATACACCGATACTACTACATCCCTCACATAAGAACCAGTTATTGGTCCCACTTCAAGTTTCTCCATTATACCTTTGAGGATAGAAGGAATAAATCGTTGATCGATCACACCACCCACAATACAATTATTGAATACCAATTTTCCACCCCAATCCAATTCAATGTGTTGCGAGTCGCGGACGTTTAGATCAGCAGGCTTTGGCATTCCTTCCTTATAAGGTTCCACCCTCAAATAGACCTCTCCGAATTGCCCGGCACCACCTGATTGTTTTTTGTGTCGATATGATGAATCTGATGTTTTCTGTATTGTTTCTCTATAGCTTATCCTGGGTGCGATAAATTCAACATGGAGATTGTAAATGTTTTCCAATGTCCATTGCGTTACTGCAAGATGCAGTTCACCCTGAGTGCCAATTATTAGCTGTTTTATTTCTTTGGAATAATTTATTCTGAGAGTTGGATCCTCCTGGTTAATTTTGTGCAACACCTCTCCCAATTTTTCATCATCAGATTTGTTCAGAGCTCTAATCGCCATTTGCATCCTGGGCTCTGGAAATTTTATCGGTATAACAGTGACTGGTAATTCTTTTGTATGAAGTGTCTGGTTGGTCTCGGTATCTTTTAGTTTTAATGTTGCCCCGATGTCTCCGGCCAGCAATTTCTCTACTGGATTTCTTGATTTTCCATCCATAATAAAAAGTTGATTCAATCTTTCATGGGATCCCGTAGTTGAGTTTATAAGATCTATTCCTGTAGTAACAGTACCCGACAATACTTTAAAGAACGAAAGTTTCCCGAGGTTTGGTTCTATATGAGTTTTGAAGACAAATAAGGAAGTTGGTTTTGCCGGATCAAAGTCAAGTTTTTTCCCTTCCTCTGTTTCTTCCGGATTTAACTCACTTGACCTGGGGGCAACATTATCAAGAAAGCCCATTAGCCTGCCACTTCCCATATTGTTTTTAGCGGAAAGGCAAAACACGGGAAATACCTCATGATTAACCATTCCAATCTTAATCCCCTGTCTCATTTCATCCTCGTCCAGTGATCCTTTTTCAAAATAAAGCTCCATTAATTTCTCATCGTTCTCGGCTGCCTTTTCAACTAATTCATTATGGAGCGCATTTGCTTTTTCCTTTTCATCTTGAGGAATATCAAGTTTCTCCGGCTTTCCACCGTCAGTGGGAAATTTATACATCACCATCTTTAATAAGTCAATTATACTATCGAAACCTTCACCCTGGTTTACCGGGTATTGCATTTGGATGATCGCACTTCCGAACCTTGCTTTCATGGATTCAATTGTTTGCTCGTAATTTGATTTGGGGTGATCCATCTGATTAATTACGAAGACGGTTGGCTTTTCATATTGTTCTACATAATTCCAAATGAGCTCTGTTCCAACCTCAACACCATGCTGTGAATTAATCAGCATGATTCCTGTGTCCGCTACTCTTAGTGAGGAAATGATTTCACCAATAAAATCATCCAGACCAGGCGTATCAATGATATTTATCTTATAATCCCTCCATTCCGTATGAAGAGCTGTAGCAAACACTGAATTACCCCGTTCGTGTTCAATTTCCTGGTAGTCAGAAACGGTATTTTTACCTTCCACAGTTCCCCGTCTGTTTATGAGACCAGCTTCGAACAGCATTGTTTCAGCAAGTGTTGTTTTCCCGGATTTCGCGGCTCCCAGCAATACTATATTCTTGATATGCTTTTCATCAAATACTTTCATATAGGCTTAATTTAAGATTTCTAACCCATTGGAATATTCGAGTTTTCCCTTTATGGGTAACTCCTAAATTTATATTAAGCGGGTTTGAAATGCAACCTGATGGTAAAGAATTGGCATGCCGGACAGGAAATGTTTTGATTGGAAAGATTTAATGATATGACACGCTTTTTCAGGAGACAAAATCTCTGATTTCCGCTGCATATTTATCAAAATCTTCCTCACCACGGCCTATTTTTTCCAGAAGGTGATAATAGATAGAATCTATGCAGAGGTAAGAAGTGATTTCGCCACTTTTTACCATAGCCATCAGTTTATCAATAATAGCGTCATAGGACTTCTTTTTCTGGAGATAATCTTGCCGATCCAGAGCAATTGCTCTTTCCAAATATTTGACCCTCCTTAGTAACTGGGTTTGTTGATCGTCTGGCATTTAACCGGATAAGGGTGAACCAATTTTAGCGAAATATAGTCAATTTGAACCAAATAAAGACCGGAAGATAATAACTATTGCAAAATGGTTTTTTTTATTCAGTGGGAAACCTACATTTGGGTTTACCTAATGCAATAACAGATGATCTTAGAGATTTTACAAACTGGAGCAAGTGCTTTCATCATATTAGTAAGTGTGTTGCTGGCATTTGTTGCAGGCCTCAGCACTATCGATTATCTGAAAACCAAAGAAAATGATGAGCAGGAGTCTTAATGCTTATTTTGCATAGACTACTTCCGCATCTTTTCTTTTAGGTTTGTTTTTATAAATTTTCCAAATTTCAAGCGAAATTTTTTCAGGGTCGAAATAAGTTCCTTTTTTAATCATTCCTTTTATCGTAATAGTCGCTACCCTTATGCCCAGCTTAGCCCCTTCCTGCGCCATACTCATAGCTAAATTTCTTAAAGCAGCCTTACCTGCACCCAAAGAAGCAAATTCAAAATAAGGATCGGTTGCCAATCCGCCACCTGTCAGAATAATAGCTGCTTCTTTGTTGCCTTTCATTTGTGGAGTCATTTTTTGAAAAGCCACGAGTGCCCCGGCCACGTTCACTTTAAAGTCATCCACAAATGCATCAACGGAAATTTCTGAAGGAGTGCCGGGATTCAAAATGGAAACGTTATACGCCAACACTTCCGCGTTGCCATGTTCGCTGCAAATATTATCAAATGCGCTTGCCAGAGCTTTCAGGTTTCCCACGTCACAAGGATATGGAGCTGAATCAATTCCATACTTTGCCAAATCTTTCTGATACTTCAAAAGTCTGGACTTTGATCTTGCCACCATAGCAATCTTAAATTCATTTTTTCCAAACCTCTTGGCAATCGCCAGTCCCAAACCTGGACCAACTCCCACAACGATGCATAATTTCTTCAGTGCCTTACTCATAATTTGCGCCAATTTAATGGTTTTTCAATTTTTTACTCTGCAAACCTGTATCTTTTTGATAATATGCCATTATGAGGGTAAAAATTAATTGAAAATGGCTGACACAAAAGCAAGTCAAAGACAAAAGATGATTAGTTTAAAGAGATCGGTTTAAAATGCCTGGTACTAACGGCAATGTTGCCCTTGCGGGTGGATAATATTGTGCCGGATAAATTTACCTATTTCGATCAAGGTTTGAAAGCTTGATTTGCTGAAACAAAAGGTGGCGAGGTAATTGAGGGAATGGTGGAAGTGCCACTGTAATCCCCGGGAAAAAGCAAATGGCGTTCAGGTATTTTCCTAAAAAACAACCAAAAAATGTATCCTCTTTTACAACCGGTTAAATCCTGGATAACAATTCTTCTTAGCATCGAACTTCAGACATTCGGCTTGCTTGAATTAAGGTCATATCATGGTGGTAAAATTACTGGAAATCATTTCCTTACGATTTCATCAACTTATCATATGTCGAAGGAAGAAATCCTGACAGAAATTGATCAGGTCATTAAAGCCCAGGAGGATCCCAGTGAGTTTGCACCCATTTATAACAGGTACTTTGACCCAATTTTTGTTTATGTTTTCAAGAGGATTGATGACGAGGAATTGACGGCTGAAATTACTTCCAGAGTATTTTACAATTGCCTTTATAATCTTAAGCGATTTAAGTATCAGGGAGTCCCTTTTTCAGCATGGTTGTATAAGATCGCCATTAATGAAATTAACTCTTTTTTCAGGAATAGAAATCACCAAACACGGATGGTTACAATGAGTGACATTCACATTGAAACTATAATTGATGAATTGGATCGAAGTGAACCTGAAATTGATAAGTATGTATTGGTAAGTACATTATTGGAGCAGTTAACTCCTGATGAAATTCAATTCATCGAGCTGCGGTTCTTTGAAAATAAATCTTTTAAGGAAGTCGGTTACTTCCTGGGTATTTCCGAGGGAAATGCTAAAATAAGGACGTACAGAATTCTGGAGAAACTTAGATCAATAAGTAAACAAATTACGTACAAGGAGGTATAGGAGGAAAATAAATGCATCAACTTAAGGTAAAATTTAACGATACTGGTCCCACACCTAATTTAATTGGTAAGTATAAGAATTTCGACCACTTTATAGACGGGTATAAGAAGTTTCATACTCCGAGTGGTATTCGATATTTATTTCGATATGATATCAAGAAATTAGTCTTTGTTGTAATAATTGTTTTACTGTTATTAATGTTATTACTAACTGAAAGTAACCTGGCTACATTCTAACGGTTTTGAGAATATTCCTGCTGATATTAGTTTCAAATATTTTTATAACAGGATACCCACAACAGTTAGCTATTTATTCCCGAGAAGACAGTTCATTATCTTCTCAATTTATAAACGCGATCTGTAATGCCACCGCTGATAAAAAGGGGGTTGAAAATGAACCCAGTTCACTGGAGCAGCTAATTAATTTTGCCGCAGGGACATCTTATAAAGACTCCAGTCAGTCAAAACTGGTTTATGTTTGGTGGAATAATCATTATTCCGATCTCTATTGTCCTGTAGGGCGAAGAGATAGTTCGCACCTGACGCGAATCATTGTTGAAAATGATCTCAGGGAAATTGCCAATCATCTGGGTCCTAATGGCAGGCTAAGCCTGAATCTTGAATTAAAAGATGCGACAGACAGTCTCACATTACTTGAATTTGTAAAGCAAGAAAGGAAATCAAGAGCCAGGAAATTTGATTTTGAAACTCTTCGCTTTCAAAAAGATAAACGGTGGAAAAATTATACCTTTTATATGATGCTTTTTACTAATTACGAGGTTGAATGGGCAGTTTTACGTGGGGAAGAGAATTAATCAGCTGTTCTGGCGTTAAGTAAGATTCGGAAAAGTTCAATGCAGCCGATTAAAATTATTCCATAACCCAGGAGTTCAATTCCTTCTTCCGAAACATTTTTTACATCACGGAAATATTTTTGCTCCATTACAGCTTCCCAAAAGCTTGTTCTACCATACAGCCTGGAAAATATGAATGTGATTAAAATACCAGCACTGATTAGCCCAAATGCTGAAGTTTGAAAAACATTTTGGCTGGCTTGTTCAATTGCCTCTTTGTTCCTAACCAGATAAATTATTGTAACAGCCAGAGTTGAAAATGCCAGAACCTGCCAAGCGCCATCAAATACATAATTATCCAGGTAAAAATCGAACTCCCGGATAAGTGCCATCAAAAAAAATCCAAGCATGCTATTGATAATAACTTTTTCTTTTGGGGATACTTTTCCCGTCCAGAAGGTTACCAGGATAATCAATATCAAAACTCCTACCTGAGCCCATTCGGTATAGCTATTCTCGCTAAACTTGCCACCATCAATTACATTGAATGCGTCCAGAAATAAAAGTTGCGCAATGCCAACCAGCACCAGCGAGTAAATAATAAGTCTTGCTACAAGCAGACCAATGGGTTTAAAATAAGATAACATAAGTCAAATTAAGACGTAATTTACGACCTAATGCTAAATCAGCCAGAAATAATCAAATTGTTTTAGAAAGGAGACTTATAAATTTTCTGGAACTCCTGCCAGTTCATTTTCTTGTAATGATCGTCTCCAAAGAATTCAATGATAGGGTAAAATGTATTTGGCTGCTGATAGCCGGGTAGCGGCTGGATCATGTTAAAGTCTTCATCAAGAAATACAACTGTGGGGTAACTTAATTTATTATTCAATAGGGCAGCTGCAAGTTCGTGATAACCCCTTGCACCCTGTGCAATAAATTTAAAGGTGTGGTCTCTGAAAACAATAGATTC
>DASWHX010000073.1:0-4313 GCA_036397995.1 Cyclobacteriaceae bacterium | reverse complement strand
TCTAATATTTCAGCGTCAATTAATCCGGATGCAATGATTTCCAGAGATACCTGTGTTATTTTAGTTTGATAAAAATCGATTAGGTCCTCCTGGGTAATTTGTGAAATCAAATCGGGTTCCAGAAAAGAGCCGTATGGGTTCATTTCACCAAATAATTTCTTCCGGAAAAGCCTGGATGCAACCACACTGGTTTTTTCCAACTCAATCTTTAGATTTTGCGAAAGTATTTGCTTAACCTTTTTTAATTCTTCTTCAGGAAAAGTGGACTCAAAAAACAGTTCTTTTAAAAGAGGAATTACTATTGATCCTTTGTTTTTAAGAAAGTATAATTCAATAGTTGAATGTTCAATTCCAGGTTCTATGCCCAGGTAAGAACCAGTAAGCTCAATTTTTTCTGCAATTTGGAAGGAACTTAAGCTTCTTGTCCCCTCCTGGAGCATCTTAAAAGTAAGATAAGAAATCCCGGGTTTTGCTTCATGCACTTTGCCTGTAAGAAATATCAACTCAATTTTACAGACGGGCTGAGTTCCGGCATTGATATAGTTAAGCAAAATCCCATTTTGGAGCCTTGAACTTGTAACTCTGGGTATTTGTATCCTTTGAAGTTTCTTGAATGTGGGAGCAACGGTACGGTCAGGCATTATTCTACAACAGACTCGGTATCCCGTTCGGCTTTATCAAAATTAAATACCAGAGTGAAGCGCAAAGTTTCTGCAAGGGGATGGTTTTGTCTCTGAGGAATTAGATAAGCGAAGTCAAGCCCAAATTTTTGATACCTGAAACCAACACCAAGGGTAAAATATTTTCGGTTTCCTTTATTCTCAGCTTCCAAAAAGTAACCGCCCCGGACTGCGAATAATTCTTTGTACCAGTACTCGACTCCAGTTGCAATACTAAACTCCTGAAATTCTTCTTTTGCACCATCCGGTGCATCACCAAATGATCCAAAAACTCCCCCCAAAACCGTCCTGTCAGGATCTTTACCTTTTAAGATAACGGGTTCACCATTTTGATCAATCACTCGCTGGCCATTTGCATCAATCTGGTAAATGGGTGGCGTGGGAACAAGTAGTTTGTTGAAATCAACGGCGAGGGTGATAGTGTTATAAGGATTCAGGCTTGATGTAAAAGCAGTTCCCAATCTGAAGTTTGCCGGAATAAAATCTTTATTCTCTTCGCTGGAATATGTAACCTTAGAACCAATGTTAGAAATAACAGCGGCAAGAGCGAGGTTTGAGTTTGTTCCACTCAGAAGAAAATCCTTTTTATAGAATAAACCAAAATCTACCGCAAAACTTCTTCCAGGTCTGGCTTCGATTGCTTGTGAGGAAAAACTGCCTGTCAAATTGGAACTGATAAACCGCGCTGAACCGCCAATGCTCAAATTTTCTGTAAGCATTCGGGAGTATGTCAGGTCAAAGGCGAACTCTCTGGGGCTAAACTGGCCGGCGGGATCTCCTATATCCGTAGTAAAAAAGATATCTCCAAGATCGAAATACCTCATGGAAAAGCCAACGGCTTGTTCTCTGGTTATCTTGTAGTATAAAGAAAGATACGAGATGCTCATGTCCTTGATGATGTTTCCAAGCCAGGGCGTATAGCTGATGGAAAGTCCAAATTCGGATTCCAGGAAAGCCAGTTTGGCAGGATTCCAATGGATGGAATTGGCGTCAGGGGAAATAGCTCCGCCAGCATCGCCCATTGCACCGGACCGGGCGTCAGGTGTGATGAGCAGGAATGGCACGGCCGTAGTTATAACACGACGAGTCGTATCATGACCTACTAGAATTTGACTACTTTGACTTAGAACATCATAAGATAAAATCGGAGAAAACAGCAGTAAAAAGGTAACTAACCTCCTGTTAATGAACACTTTATTCATAGTAGAAAATTGGGTTTAAAGATAATCATTTTATAATTAGCAATCTGCGGAAAGCCTGGTTTTTTGCCCCGTCTATTCTAGAACGCACAAGTAACCTGCCAACGTATACTCCCGGAGTCAAGTTTTTTCCGGAAAAATTTCCATCTCCCCATGTCAGATTATCTATAGTTGTTGGTGCGTTGTCAATTTGCCATTCCAGGTTTTGTACAATTTCTCCCGACATGGAAATTATGCTAATCTGAATGTATAAATTATCTCCGGATCGATTATGATTAAACTTAAAAGTGGTTTTGTCAAAAACCGGATTCGGATAGTTAATAAGATTTTCTATTTTCAATCTTCTTTCGTTTTCAACCCTGAAATTTATGGTTGCTACAGACTGATTATTGTAAACATCCGAAGCATAGACTTTAATAGTATGGAACCCTTTATCGAGATTATCGATAGGTAAAACTACCCATCCATTCATATAACTGTCTTTGTCGGCTTCATAATACTCTGAAAGTGCTAACTCCGTTTCATCGTCCAGAATTGCAATGAGTTCGTTTTGTCCAGGCAATAAATTAATGCCACTCGCATCTTCTAATCCGGCTAATAATATTGTGTTAGAACCTGTTACGCCGCCCTCCCGGAATGAGATATCTTCCATATATAAATCAATGGAAGGAGGAGTGACGTCCACTTCTGGAGTTAAATTTTCTCCACCAACAATTAATTTTAAACTTGATCCGTTGGCATCATCCAATGTATTTTCTGATTGCGCATACATTGTAACTTTGGCCGACCCTATTTGAAAACCTACATCTTCAGGTAAAATAAATTCAAAATGGAATTTTCCCTGGACTATGGATGATAAGCCACTGAAAATTATTCCTTCACGGGCTTTATAGACAAAAGGCTGTGTATCTTGTCCCAGAGTTTGCAAATCGGTTACTTTGTCCAATACCTTGACAAACAAGGTGCCATCGTAATTTGTCAGCTCCATTCCATTTGGATCGGTAATTATTCCATCAATTGTTACGGTTGAAAGCATGCTTAGAGTGTCGGCAAATTCAACCGGCTGGGCATTTATAGATTGAATAACTAGATTATTTTTGGGATAAGCTAACCTCATGCTCGGATCTCCCAGCAGTGAAAAATTCCGGTTGTTTGGTCCCGTTAAACTTTTATTTTTAGTTTCCATGAACACATCGCCCAATCTCGGATATTGATTATTTTCCTTTTTAAAGACTTTTTCATAGAAAGCTTTATTCAACTCAAAATTTGTATTGGAAAAAACCGGCCTTGCGGTAGTTACCAAGGCAATACTTCCACCATTTGGTTTGATCAGGGTTAACTCACCTGCTGAAACTCTGATGGGGTCATCATGGCGGCCAAATTCGCAAGTGGCGGTAACTAAGAGCGGGAGTCGCTCAGGATTCTTCCATTTATCCAGGTCCGGAGTTCTGAACAAAAATTCGTTAGATAAACCTTCTTCACCTCCATGCCCGGTATAATTAATAATCAAAGCACCTTGATTTACTATTTCGGTTAATTTTTTGGAGGCGTCAGGAAAAGAATTTTTCCCGGGTTGCTGTAACATTTGGAAATTATCGAGGAAAAATCTATGAGAATTAAAATCAACAAAACCAGTATCAACCAAAGTAGCCAGTTGGTCGGATTGTTCAATATGGTGATTAGCATCACCATTGCCAAAATCTCCAACAAAGTAAACGTCATTTCTATACTTCCCCAGAAAGTCTTCATCAGAAGAGTAGCTTATGAGCTTATCCACAACGATTTTTGCTTCCGCTGGAGTTTTTACAGGCAGGCGGCCAATTCCTATTTCAACTGTGTGATCACCAGAGGTATTTTCTATCCATTCTCCTTCATTGCTTTCCAAAAAGCCAAAATAATCATCCGAAGTATAGGAGCGCAGAGGATCAAGGGAATTTCTGGAAACGTATGTAGGAACAAAATTAGTGTTATTTGAAATTCTATCTTTTGGATCGTAACTGGTCCGGCCAAACAAAAGCAGGTACTTTAAATCAGGGGATTTATCATAAAGAAATTTTACAAAATCACGAATCGCTGTAGGATCGGGGCTCCCTGATCCAAATTCATTGAAAATCTTCGTCGCCAATACAACTTCTGATGCTATTCCATCGTTGGATTGGCGGAAAACTGCAAGCCTTTCCCCTTCGGGCATAAAGGTTTCATTAGTAATAATCAAAAGTTTCGGAGTTTGCAAAGACCTGAGATTCTGGTTTGGAACTGATGTGAATGAATCTGGAGATCGGACATCCAATAATGAATTGAATGCAATGAACCGGTGCAAACTGTCTGTTGTTATTCCAAACATGCCTGTATCGCCGGTGAAATCAAACTCTTGCAGGACAGGACTTTTGGGATTTGTTATATCCCAAATAATATCGGGGGTTTGTAAATTTTG
>DASWHX010000072.1:0-6583 GCA_036397995.1 Cyclobacteriaceae bacterium | reverse complement strand
TCAACAACGGGATGAATCATTTTGCAAGGACCACACCACTCTGCCCAGAAATCAACAAGAACGGGCTTCTCAGACTTCGTCACAATTTCATCGAAGTTTGCATCGGTTAATTCTATCGGTTTACTCATCATTCTTTCGCTTTAGATAATATATATAATATTTAACCCGGCTTTTGGCAGAACGCAAATATAGAGCATTTTGTTCCCAAAGAAAATGGGAAAATTAGCGGGAAGGTTAGTTCGACTTTATGATCTCATACTTAACTTCAGAAAACCGCCCTAGCTTGTCAAAAAACTGGTTGCTTGGACTTACCCGGTATTGTTTGGAAAGAAAGTCGAGGCTAATTTTTTCATCAGGATCAAATACATTCAGCTTTAAGGTGCAATTTCCAGGACTTGCCTGCGCAAGCTCAGCCAGATTCCTGACCAAATTTTCATCAATATCTTGCAGCAGTACTCTTAAAATAATCTCTTTGCTTAGATTCGACCTTATGTCACCCAAAAGTTGGATATTCCATGTTCTGAATTCCCATACTCCGGGCTGGTTGTACCGCTCTTCAACTTTGCCGGTGAGATATACGAAGTTGTCCAGCATCATCATGTGCCGGTTTTTCAGGTAATCTTCTCCAAAAATGGCCAGGTCGATAGAGTCTTCGTAGTCTTCAATGGTGAACAACCCAAACGGCTTGCCTGCCTTGGTGAAACGCTCAGTGAATTTAGTAACAACTCCGGCCAGGGTTATTTTCTGATTTTTATATTTTTCAATATCTCTAACCGGGCAAGTCACAAATTCTTTCATCTCAATCCTGAATTGATCTAACGGATGACCGGAAATATAAAACCCGACCATCTCCTTTTCGATTTTCAATTTTTCGATCTCACCGAATGGTTCACAAACCGGTGCTTTAGGTTTGGAAATGGCAGTTCCTGTTCCCGCTCCAAACAAAGATTGTTGTGAGGCATTCTTTTCCTGCTGCTGGGCATTACCATACCGGATGGCCATTTCTATAAGAGAATTCTCTCCATTTTCAGCATGTACATATTGACGGCGGTGTATTTGCCCAAAACTGTCAAATGCGCCGGCGAGAGCCAAAGCTTCAAAGGTTTTCTTATTTACCGAGCGTAGATTTACTCTGGAGGCAAAGTCATAAACATCTGCAAAGCTTCCATTCTCATTCCTTTCACTGATGATTGCTTCCACCGCCGCCTCTCCTGATCCTTTTATGGCCCCCATGCCGAACCGAATTTGTCCCTCCCTGTTTACATCAAAATGAATGTTAGATTCATTAATATCAGGACCAAGAATTACCAAATTTTGGTGACGACATTCATCCAGGAAGAAAGTAATCTTGTCAATATTGGCCTGGTTGTGAGTGAGCACGGCAGACATATATTCCGCAGGAAAGTGAGCCTTGAGATACGTGGTTTGATAAGCAACAACGGAGTAGGCAGCAGAATGTGACCGGTTAAAACCATATTGGGCAAACCGCTCCATGATGGAAAAAATCTCCTCTGCCTTTTCTTTCTCAATACCGTGTTTTTCTTTCGCACCCGCAACAAAAATTTCTTTTTGCTTATCCATCTCTTCTTTCTTTTTCTTGCCCATGGCACGGCGCAGCAAGTCTGCCTGCCCTAAAGAATAACCCGCAAGTATTTGTGCGCTTTGCATAATCTGCTCCTGGTACACCATTATACCAAAAGTGTTTTTCAAAATGGGCTCAAGCAATTCATGCGGATATTCCACTTTTTCATTTCCATGTTTTCTATTGATGTAATTTGGAATGAAATCCATAGGACCAGGCCGGTAAAGGGCGTTCATGGCAATCAAATCTTCCAGGTTCGTAGGTTTTAGTACCTGCAAATATTTCCTCATCCCGGCAGATTCAAACTGGAATGTCCCAATTGTATCACCAGTCTGGTAAAGCTTGAAAGTTTTCTCATCATCCAAAAGAATTTCCTCAATGTTGATTTCAACGCCTTTATTCTTCTTAATGAGTTTGATAGCGTCTTTTAGAATGGAAAGAGTTTTCAACCCCAAAAAATCCATTTTAAGCATGCCGGCGTCTTCAATCACTTTTCCATCAAATTGAGTAACCAACAAATTAGACTCCTTTGAAGTACTCACCGGAATTAAATCAGGTAAATCGTCGGGTGCAATGATAACACCTGCTGCATGGATACCTGAGTTTCGCACCGATCCTTCCAATTTTTCCGCTAATCGCAAAACTTCGGCCCTGGAATCATTCCCTTTCCGGATTTCAGCTAAGTCTGGAATTTCCTTGTAAGCCAATTCCAGCGTAATCCCTGGCCGCTCAGGAACAAGCTTTGCCAATGCATTCGCTTCAGAAAGGGGCATTTCCATTACTCGGGCGACATCCCGAATTGCCATTTTTGCTGCCATAGTGCCATAGGTAATGATGTGCGCAACCCGGTTGAATCCGTATTTCTGCACCACATAATCTATTACTTTCTGACGCCCGTCATCATCAAAATCAGTATCAATATCAGGCATTGAAATTCTTTCCGGATTCAGAAATCGCTCAAAAAGCAGATTGTATTTTATTGGATCTATATTGGTTATTCCGATGCTGTACGCAACAACAGATCCTGCAGCAGATCCCCGGCCCGGACCAATCAGTACACCCATTCCGCGGCCCGCGTTTATCAGATCAGCGGTTATTAAGAAATAGCCGGAGAATCCCATGTGTCGGATGATTCCAAGTTCATTGTTAATTCTTTCTTCCAGCTCAGGAGTGATCTGTGAATACTTTTTCCGGGCGCCTTCCATCGTAATGTGACGGAGATAATCATCTGAATTCTTAAATCCTTCAGGGAGAGGAAAATTAGGAAGCATAACATCTCTTCGGAGATCTAGAATGGAAATTTTGTCCACAATCTCATTAGTGGTATCCAGGGCCTCCGGAAGATCACCAAAAATAGCTTCCATTTCCTTTTGAGTCTTAAAAAAGAATTCATTGTTGGGAAAACCAAAGCGATAATCTTTTCCACCGCCACCTGCACCATTCCAGATAGGTTTACTCTGAAATTCGCCGGTATTAATACACAGTAGAATATCATGCGCGTTGGCATCCTCCTGGTCGATATAGTGGGAATCATTGGTGGCAATCATCTTCACATTGTATTTTGCGGCAAGTCGCTGGAGCACTTCATTTACAACTCCCTGCTCCTCCAGTTTATGCCGCTGGATTTCTACGTAGTAATCACTGCCAAATAAATTGAGCCACCATTTGAAAAGTTCTTCGGCAGCTTCTTCACCTTTATTAAGTATGGCTTGGGGAATTTCCGCTGCAAGACAACAGGTAGTAGCAATAAGTCCTTCATGGTATTTAAGGATTAACTCCTTATCAATCCTTGGCCATTTGCTATACATGCCTTCCATATAACCCAGCGAACATAACTTGCTTAAGTTTTTATATCCGGCGGCATCTTTGGCAAGCAATAGTTGATGATACCGGTTGTCCTTGTCTTCTTTGCTGAATTGCTGTTTATGCCGGTTCTCAACCAGGTAAAATTCACAACCGACAATTGGTTTAACATCATACTTTGATGCCTCTGAAACGAACTTAAAGGCACCAAACATATTTCCATGATCAGTAAGCGCGATTGCGCGCATCCCATCTTTCTGAGCTTTCTTAAACATATCAGAAATTCCGGCTGCTCCATCCAGTAATGAATACTGGCTATGACAATGTAAATGACTGAATTGCGGCATGTTAATAAATTAATATTTGGGCGAAATCGCTGACATAATGGAAAAAACAGAACTTACTTTAAGTGTTGCTGGACCCACAAATCTAGATAATGAGGGAAGATTTTTTCCTTAATTCGAAGTTGAATGTAGGACATTTTTATATCTCGCGAAATTCCTATTTGCTGAACTACTTGAAGATCATCTTATTAATTTTTTCACTTAAAGTTCCGCTTGAATTGTCCCCGCCCTCTTTCCCCTGCTATTTCCCTTGTGCGGCACACCTGACTTTTCAGATAATGTTTCCCCGGTGTGGCACACCTGACTTTTCAGATAATGCATAAAATTTGATTTTAGGTAGAAATAAATTTAGAAGTGTGCCACACCTAACTTCTTTTTAGGTTTCCCCGGTGTGGCAACCCCGACTTTTCACAATCTTCACTCAAAAATCCATTTCCACATGCACAACCACCTTAGTCTCAAAGAAATCTTCCCTGAAATAATTCTTAACAGGAAATATGTGAAATGCTTGCTTAATGGTTTTTAATTCCATTCCGACATCCTCTCCCTTTAAACACAACAACCCATTAGGCAAATGATGTGTTGATTTTGAGGAAACTTTGTTTTTAACCCATTTGATAAGTTTTGGTATTTCTACTACGGCCCGTGAAACTACAAATTGGGGTTTGTC
Organism: Cyclobacteriaceae bacterium; assembly: GCA_036397995.1. GTDB lineage: Bacteria > Bacteroidota > Bacteroidia > Cytophagales > Cyclobacteriaceae > DASWHX01. The sequence continues at coordinate 2,184 of DASWHX010000072.1, read as the reverse complement.
TTTAACATGCTCGGCTCTCGCGTGGGAAGCATAACAATTTTCAAGACCCAGGGAATAAATAATCTCTTCCACAGCCCTGATCTTTTTTCCAATGCTATCAATTAAATGAAACTGACATTCGGGGAAATATATTGCCAATGGAATTCCGGGGAAACCTCCACCTGTGCCAACATCAAGAATATGTGTTTTAGAATTAAATTCAAGTACCTTGGCAATAGCCAGGGAATGTAATACATGGCGCTCATACAGATTATCAATATCTTTTCTGGAGATAAGATTTACACGCTGGTTCCAATCTGTGTATAAATCCTGCAGCTGTTGAAATTGTTTTTTTTGAATTTCAGTTAATGGAAAATATTGTTGCAGAATCTCTGGTGAATCCACGATTTACATGTGTTTTTCACTTCCTTTTACCAGGTCATACATAAGTTCGCGGGCGCGATGGAGCTGAGCCTTTACCGTTCCCAATGGAGCATCCAGTTCTTTGGCAATTTCTTCATATGAAAGTTCATCAAAATACCGCAGCCGTACCAGTCGCTGGTACTTGGCAGGAAGCTTGGTTACGAACATCTGCATAAGTTCTACCTTTTGACTTTTAATAGCTTCCTCCTGTGGATTCAATCCCTTATCTTCCACATCCATCGATACTGCTTCTCCATTATCATCTGTATAGGAAGTATCAAGGCTCGTGGTTTCTAATTTCTTCTTCCTGATAAAATCTATGGAGTTGTTGGTTGCGATTCGGAACAACCAGGTGCTGAACGTAAAATCTTTTTTAAACCGGTGGAGATTTTTAAAAGCTTTGGCAAATGCTTCAATGGTAAGGTCTTCGGCATCATCAATATTGCGCACCATCCGTAAGATCATGTGGTACACCGGCTTTCTATACCGATGCAGCAGTTCAGCAAATGCCTGCTGATCTCTGTCGAGAATCGCCTTATCAATTAATTTAAAATCCTCAAGAGCTTTCGCGGAAAACTGTTTTTTTAAGTCCATTTAACCTTTTTGATGAACAATGCCCTGGTACCCGTAAAAATATAGTAAAACAGGTAAAGAATGTCTAAAATAGGAACTCCGATTACATTTATCGGACTGCCGAGAATCTTGCTCCATCGTCCGATAATGACCATCATCAGCAACCATCGTACAAGCAAAAAGCTTGCTAACCAATATAATACTGATGATTTAGCAATTAATACCAGCGTTATTACCAAGGTTCCAAGAAAGCTAATGTTGAAAAAGCCAAGCAATAGTTTATCTTTCAATTGATACCTCTTGCCTACTGATAAATGACGTAATTTCTGATCAAGAAATTCCTTAACTCTGATTTTTGGCTGACTAAGAGTTAACACTTCCTTACCCAATGCGACTTTAGTATTTGAGGAAGTTGCATTCTTGTTAACAAATAGATCGTCATCTCCACCGGTAACATTTGCAAAACTTCGAAAGCCTTTTTTCTTTGCAAAGAAAGATCTCCGGTAAGCGAGATTCCTTCCAACCCCCATATAAGGATTCCCCATCACTGCGGAAGCCATGTATTGAATGCCTGTCCAAAGCGTTTCAAAGCGAATGAAATAATTCAGTAATCCGTGCCTGGTTTCATAATTTGAAAATCCAATCACAATCATGGTTTCAGAATCAAAGGAATTTGCCATACCTGAGATCCATCCGGATGATCCTGGAAAACAATCGGAATCTGTAAAAAGCAAAATATCATGTTTCGCTTTTTTGATGCCCATAGTTAAGGCGAATTTTTTAGGATCTGCATTTTCGGGAGTTTTCTCTATCCGCACCACTTTCAACCATGAATAGTCGCGTTTTAATTCTTCCAGCATAGATGAAGTTTCATCTGTCGAGCGATCGTCTACCACCACAACCTCAAATTCAGAATAATGTTGATCTTTCAAAGTCATTAAAAGTTTTTCCAATCCAGCTTTTGCATTTCTGGCAGCAACAATAACCGACACCGGGTATTCAATCAGGTTTCTAGCTGGCATGCTTTCCTGACCTGCCGCAAGGAATAATAGGATCAGGAATACATAGGAAACCAGAGTAAAGGAAAGAAAAAGGATGGCTGAAACTCCCATGATACATCTGAGTATGGCAGAAAGAAAGCAATGTTACAAAATTACCATTCAAAGGGATGATTGTCCGGGTAGAATCATCCACTTTTTTATTGCTTTG
>DASWHX010000071.1:0-45092 GCA_036397995.1 Cyclobacteriaceae bacterium | reverse complement strand
ATACATTTAGAATGGACGAATAATCTGGAAAAGGAAAATGTATTTAAATCCAGTGAAGCATTGAAAGAACAATTTGAAAAGTTGGGAATCACTCCAGACAAACAAATCATAACTTATTGCCGTTCAGGAGTTCGCGCCGCTCATACCGGATTTATTTTAAAAGATTTACTGGGGTATGAGAATGTTAAAATCTTTGATGGTTCATGGATTGAATGGTCACACTTTGGCGAAGAAGTGGAGAAATAATGTGACTTTTCACCCTATAGGGAATTATCCTAAAAAGATTAACTTCTTTGAGTATTGGTAAATGGATGTCAGGCGAAGAACTTCTTCATGAGTATGCATTAATCAGGAAAGCTCAGCAGAAGGCAAAATTCTTTGCACCACTCTACAGCTGCAATTAAAGTTATGCCAAGAATTTACACCAAATTCAACATAGAAATAATGATGATCTAGTCAAAAAATTTAAGGGAGTTTAATGTATTTAACCTCTTCACCTTGGGTAAATATTAATTGAAATAATAGTGAATACTGAATAATTTCATGGTACAAAGGTTTTTCAGGTTATCCTTTGGTGCAGATTAAATACCAAGGATTTTCCAGTTTCCCTTTGGTTTTATATCCGCATTGGTATTTTTGCATTCCAAAGCACAATCATCAATGGTTAAGGTCGGCAGCCGGAATATTTCAATAACAGATTTTCAGAACATCCTTTTTGATCAGGAACTCGTGGAACTTGATCAAAAGGCGGTGCAGAATGTTCAGGCTAATTTTGATTTCCTTCAAAGCTACAGCAAGGACAAAGTAATATATGGCATTAATACAGGCTTTGGCCCAATGGCCCAATACCGGGTTGATGATGAGCACTTACAAAAGCTTCAGTACAACCTGATTAGAAGCCATAGTTCCGGATCCGGTGCACCATTTACCGAAGAACTTGCTCTGTCCACCATGTTGTGCAGATTAATTAGTCTGATGCGCGGTTATTCCGGAATCAATCCACAATTGGTACAGCTCCTGACTGATTTGATCAATAAAAGGATTGGCGCTTGTATTTTCGAACATGGCGGTGTGGGTGCCAGCGGCGACCTGGTTCAATTGGCGCACCTTGCATTGAACCTGATCGGTGAAGGCGAAATGCTTTACAAGGGTAATATTATAACCACTAAAGACGTTTTTGAAATTGAAGGGTTGCAGCCGATCGATGTTCATATCCGCGAAGGACTTGCCTTGCTTAATGGTACTTCCGCTATGACTGGCGTTGGAGTGGTGAATTTGATTTATGCCCAACGATTGCTGAGCAGGGCAATTATGATGTCTGTTATTACCAATGAATTAATGCAATCTTACGATGATCATTTTTCAAAGGAACTCAACCAGGTAAAGAATCATGAAGGGCAAGCAAAAGTTGCTGAAATTATGCGCAACCTGCTTTCTGATAGCAAACTAATCCGGAAACGCCCTGACCATTTATACAACCGGAAGATCAATGAATCGGTATTCAAAGAGAAAGTCCAGGAGTATTATTCATTACGGTGCGTACCGCAAATATTAGGTCCCGTGTACGATACTCTCATACAGGCTCAGCGAGTTTTGGAGAATGAAATTAATTCTGTGAATGACAATCCGATCGTTGATCACAAGTCAGGCAATGTATTTCACGGTGGAAATTTTCATGGTGATTACATTTCCTTTGAAATGGATAAAATCAAAATAGCTGTTGCCAAACTTTCAATGCTGGCCGAACGGCAATTGAACTATCTGCTGAATAATAATTTAAATCAAAAGCTTACTCCGTTTGTTAACCTTGGCGCCTTAGGATTAAATTTTGGGATCCAGGGAATGCAATTTACGGCCACTTCAAACGCGGCTGAGAATCAGACTCTTTCCTACCCCATGTATTTACATAGCATTTCTACAAACAATGACAATCAGGATATTGTTAGTATGGGGTGCAATGCGGCACTATTAACAAGAAAAGTAATTGACAACAGCTTTGAAATTCTTTCTGTTCAGATCGTTGCCCTTGTGCAGGCCATCGACTTACTTCAATGTCATAAATCAATTTCTTCTTTTACAAAAGCTATTTATGATGATATCCGTGCCATTATCCCGACTTTTGTTGAAGATGAAGCAAGGTATAAAGAATTGAAAGCCGTTAAAGAATATTTAATGAATAGAAAATCTCTAAAATTTTAATCATGAAATATGCATTAGTTACCGGTGGTTCAAGAGGAATTGGCAAAGCCATTTGCGTGAAACTTGCTGAAGAAGGATTTCTGATCCTGATTAATTACAAAAGCAATGAAATTGAAGCAAAGAAGACGCTGAACCTGGTAAAGGAAAAAGGAGCGGATGGAGAATTACTTCAATTCGATGTTTCAAAAAAAGAAGAAGTAGACGAAAAACTAGGCGGTTGGATCGAAGCAAATCCCGGCAAAGAAATTGAAGTGCTGGTTAATAACGCCGGCATCAGGCAGGATACCCTCTTAATGTGGATGAAAGAAGAACAATGGAACGATGTCCTGGGAAGCAGTCTCAACGGATTCTATTACATAACTCATCACATTATTAAAGGCATGCTCTCGCGCAAGAGCGGAAGGATAATAAATATTGTCAGCTTATCGGGTATCAGTGGCATGGCGGGACAGGTAAACTACTCAGCTGCCAAAGCAGGAGTTATAGGAGCTACTAAAGCTCTAGCCCAGGAATGCGGCCGACGAGGTATAACCGTTAATGCGGTTGCCCCGGGGTTTATAAAAACTGACATGACAAAAGATCTCAATGAAGAAGAATTAAAGCGTTTGATTCCAATGAAAAGGTTTGGAGAACCGGACGAAGTGGCTGATTTAGTGGTATTTTTGGCTTCCAAAAAGGCCGCTTACATTACAGGCACAGTAATTTCAGTGAATGGAGGCCTTTATACTTGATTTACAATTATTGGGAAGTTAGTTTTGCCGGAATATTGAAGGTTTAGAACTTCGATTTAAACCCCTTTTTATCTTAATATCTACAAACACCGGATCTTTAATGTATGCATCGAGTTGTTATCACCGGTTTGGGAATCTATTCCACCATTGGTCTAAACAGATCCGAGGTAAGAGATTCTTTGTGTAATGGTAAATCAGGAATTGTATTGGACCAGGGAAGAAAGGAAACCGGTTACCGGTCTGGACTAACGGGCAAGGTTGAGAAACCGGTATTGAAAGGGATATTAGATCGGAGAGCCAGAATCATGTTGCCGGAACAAGGAGAATACGCCTACGTTGCCACACTGGAAGCTATGCAGCAGGCGGGTTTAGAACAGGAGTATTTCAACAAAAATGAAGTCGGCATTCTGTACGGTAATGATAGTTCAGCCAAGGCTGTTATTGAAGCAATAGACATAATAAGAACCAAAAAGGACACCATGATGGTTGGTTCCGGCTCTGTTTTTCAATCTCTTAATTCAACTGTGAACATGAACCTTGCCACCATATTCAAACTGAAGGGGATTAATTTCACCGTCAGTGCGGCATGTGCCAGCAGTTCACACGCCATTGGCATTGGATTTTTGTATATCAAAAATGGTTTGCAGGACATGATAATTTGCGGCGGTGCTCAGGAAACAAATATTTATTCCATGGGTAACTTCGATGGATTAGGAGTATTTTCAATAAGGGAAGACAATCCGGCGGCAGCCTCAAGGCCTTTTGATAAAGATCGGGATGGCCTTGTTCCAAGTGGGGGCGCTGCCACTGTAATCATAGAAAGTCTTGATTCCGCAAAAAGAAGAGGAGCTAATATTTTAGGTGAAATTATCGGATATGGCTTTTCTTCCAATGGAGATCATATATCCAATCCGAATGTGGAAGGCCCCAGCAGGTCTTTGCAAAGGGCTTTGAAAGATGCAAACATCAACCCGTCGGAGATTGATTATATAAATGCACATGCAACTTCCACACCCGTTGGCGACGCAAATGAAGCGAGAGCCATTGATAATGTTTTCGGGCAGCACAAACCCTGGGTAAGTTCAACAAAATCTATGACCGGACACGAATGTTGGATGGCCGGAGCAAGTGAAATAGTTTATAGCATGATAATGATGGAAAATGATTTCATCGCTCCTAACATCAATCTGGAAACTCCTGATGAATTCTCAGCTAAACTCAAAATAGCGGACAAGCGAATTAATCAAAATATTAATGTATTTTTGTCGAACTCTTTTGGGTTTGGCGGTACTAACTCAAGTTTAATTGTGAAAAAAATTCTTAATTAGATGGATAAGAATAGCATTGTTGAAAAGATAAATGATTTTCTGGCAGAAGAATTTGAAATTGAGGTTTCTTCAATAACCCCGGATGGAAGCCTCGCAGAAACTCTTGATCTGGATAGTCTTGATTATATAGACCTGGTAGTGGCTATTGAAAATAACTTTGGATTCAAAGTTAAACCTGAAGATTTTACTTCAATCAGAACATTTCAGGACTTATACGATTACATCTTTTCCCGCATTGATTCCAAAGTGGATGCATAATTATGCCTCAATGGCAGGGTAAATCCAAAGGCAATAAATCAGGGTATAAAATTTTCGTTTTCATTTGCCGCAAGTTCGGCCTGTTTCCGGCCTATTTTGTCTTATTGTTTGTCGCCTTTTATTATTTCCTGTTTAGTTGGGAGTCCTCTAAGCATATCTATCGTCATTTTCGAAATCGATTTAAATTCTCAGTAGCGAAATCGATTCTGGCTATCTACCGGAACTATTACATTTTTGGCCAGGTACTTATTGACAAATTCGTCGTTATGGGGGATATTAAGAACAACCTGACTTTCACTTTCGACGGCGAACAAAACCTGCATGAAATTGTCTCCTTGGGAAGAGGTGGAATTTTGCTTAGCGGGCATGTCGGCAATTGGGAAATTGCCGGAGACCTGCTCAAGAGGTTGAAGGCTAAAATTAATATTGTGGTATTTGATGCAGAGCATCGGTGGATTAAAGAGTATGCAAACCAGATCCTCTTTGCAAATTACAACCTGATTGTAATGAAAGAAGATTTGTCACATGTTTATGAAATTGGAGAAGCCCTGCTTCGCAATGAATTGATATGCCTCCATGCGGACAGGTTTGTGGATGAAGCAAAAACCCTGGAAATGAATTTCTTCAATCAAAAAGCGCTTTTCCCGGTTGGTCCTTTTGCTCTGGCAGCTACTTTTAAGGTTCCTGTTTCCTTTGTTTTTTCCTTTAAAGAAACCCTGCGGCATTACCATTTTTATGGCTCACCAATAATTGATTATGACTCTTCATTGGCAAAATCAGATTATATTAAATATATGGCAACACAATTTGCTGAACTTTTTGAGAAAATGGTGAAAAAGTATCCTTTTCAGTGGTTTAATTATTATAAGTTTGAGAAATAATCCCATGTTGCCCAAAACGGACGATATTCTCAGCTTAATTCCGCAAAGAGAGCCAATGGTTATGATTTCAAGACTTATTGACGCCAATGAGTCTTGCGCCACAACGGAATTTGATATTCAGCCAGACAATATTTTTGTTGTTGAAAATCAACTTACAGAACCCGGAATCATTGAAAATATGGCCCAAACTGCTGCTGTCCAGGCAGGCTACTATTTTTCTCTGAATAATATTCCTGTCCCTATTGGATATATTGCTATGGTTAAAAACTTAGAAATCACTAACTTGCCATTAATAAACACTCACATTACTACAACCATAAATATCCGTAGTCGAGTTTTGGATATAACAATGGTTGATGCCGTTGTTAAAATTGGTAATGAAGAAGTAGCCAAGTGTGAGATGAGAATTTTTATCAAAAAATAGTCAAATTAAAACCTAATTCTAAGATGAAAAAGTACAGCAGTATAGCAATGGTTGCAATGTTGGTAGTGCTAACCTATACCGCTACCATGGCACAATCTTCAGCAGATAAGCCTCCTCCATCTTCACGGGGCGGCGCTACGACCAGTAGTAAGCCTGAATTAAAACTCACCAAGAGAGATATCTTAAACTCAAGCAAGATAACTTTTCTTGGCATCGATCTCACCGAAACACTTTTTGTGGGAGGTTATGAGGAGTGGAAGAGTGAAGACGAATTGAAAAGGCTGAACCCTCAGTGGAATCAACTTATGGTTTCGGAAGCTGATAAGTACAACCTCCGAAGAGCATTACGTAACAACAACATCGATTACCAGGTAGGTATATGTATTGACCACAATGACAATGTAAACTTTAAAGAAAAGATTACATTCACAGATCCTGGCAAACCGCTAACTTCCGAACAAATTCAAAACATCATGAGCAGCTATGACTTTAAAGATTTGACCGGGCTTGGGATGATGTTTGTAATTGAATCTTTCAACAAGAATAAAGCGGAAGGCACAATGGCACTCACTTTTGTTAACCTGAACAATAAGGAAATCATTTATGAAGAAAGACTTTCCGGACCTTCCGCTGGATTTGGACTTCGTAACCATTGGGCCAGATCAATCCTCGAGGCAATAATTCAGATTGATAAGAAAAGATATAAGACTTGGGAGAAAACATTCTGAAGCAAGTCTCCCGGGAAGAATCCGAAACTTTATCGGACAAGGTCTCTTTGTTAAAGCACACTACTCAGGTCAGAGTGCGCTTCAATGAAGCTGACCCGCTTGGTATTGTGTGGCACGGTCATTATATCCGGTTTATGGAGGATGGCCGTGAAGAGTTTGGCCGGAAATACGGAGTCTCCTATCTCGACTTCTACAATAATGGACTTGTGGTTCCTGTCGTCTCGGTTAATTGCGATTTCAAAAGCCCGCTTCGGTATGGAGATATTATGGATGTTGAAGTCACTTACCATAATACTCAGAGCGCCAAGATTTATTTTGAATATCTAATCCGGCATTCAAAAAAAGGAAATATTGTTGCAAAGGGTTCATCAACCCAGGTTTTTGTTAACCATAAAACTTTCGACCTTCATCTAACAGTTCCCGCATTTTTTGAGGAATGGAAAAAAAAGATGAATCTGATTTGATTTATTGAATGGAAAGGATCTGGGTAGACGCGCACAACATCATTTCTCCATTGGGTAAAACTACCTATGAAAACTATTCATCTGTTATTGATGGAAAAAGCGGAGTTGCCCCTGTTCAGATTGGAATCAATACCGTTTATGGCGGAAAAATACTTCAAAGAGAAAATTTTTTGGTTGACAATTTCGGAGTCTTTGAATCATTAATGATTCAATCCATTCAAGCGGCCCTTTCGCAAACTTCAGCTGCCCCTTCTGATAAAGATACAATCTTCATTATCAGCAGCACAAAAGGAGAAATTGATTCCCTTAGCAAACCAAATGATCTTAAAAAGGTAAATCTTTTTGAAAGCAGCCGGAAAGTTTCATCATATTTTAATAATCCAAATCAACCGGTTGTGATCTCGAATGCCTGCATCAGTGGATCATTGGCGATTCTCACCGCTAAACGATTAATTGAGGCCGGCTTATACAGAAATGCAGTGGTTTGCGGATGTGATTTGATTTCAGATTTTATTACTTCAGGCTTCAACAGTTTGCAAGCTATAAGCTCTGAACCCTGTAAACCATTTGATGCAAATCGAAAAGGCATCAATATGGGGGAAGCTGCCGCTACCATCATCATTACTAAAGAAAAAGGAGAGATTCCGGTTTGCATAACTTCCGGAGCGACCTCCAACGATGCTAACCATATTTCCGGACCAAGCAGAACCGGCGAAGAGTTAGGTGTTGCCATAAGAAAAGCTATGCAAGCTTCAAAAGTTACGGTTAGCGAAATTGATTTTATCAATGCTCACGGAACCGGTACGTTGTTTAATGATGAAATGGAGGCAAATGCCTTCAGTCTTACCGACTTCAGCAATGTCCCGCTCAATAGTTTGAAAGGATATTATGGTCACACTTTGGGAGCAGCAGGGGTGCTTGAATCTGCAATCAGTGTTATGTCTTTGCTAAATAACGAATTAATCCCTTCCATGGGATACGAAACACCCGGGGTCACCAAACCTATTAATGTGATTAGGAAAAAAGAAATGAAACCGCTAAAGCGATTCTTAAAAACTGCATCAGGCTTTGGTGGATGTAACGCAACCTTAATCTTCGAAAAAACAGAATAATTGATGGAATTCTTTAGTAAAGATGGCAAGAATGGAATAACTGCGATGCGTGATGCCCAATGGATAGCACTGGCTCCATTTGTTTTCCAGGCTGCAAGGGTAATCAGGGACAGTGGAATTCTGGACATCCTGGAGGATAATAGTGATACCGGACTTTCTGTGGAAGAAGTTTCACAAAAATCCAAATACAACAAATACCAGGTGCAGATGTTGATGGAGTCATGCCTTGCTTCTGGAATTCTAATAAAGAAAGATGAGAAATATTTCGTCACTAAAGTTGGCTGGTTTATTCTTAAGGATGAAATGACCAGGATTAACATGGACTTCACCCAGCACGTCTGTTATAATGGAATTTTCGATTTGGAGAAAAGTCTGGAAAATGCAAAGCCGGAGGGATTAAGATTTCTGGGACCCTGGAAAACAATTTATGAAGGCCTTTCTATCCTCCCGGGAAAAGCACTTAAGAGCTGGTTTGATTTTGATCACTTTTATTCTGATACCGCCTTTCCGGAAATTCTTCCCCTCGTATTTGCCAATAAACCCATTCGATTGCTTGACATCGGTGGTAATACGGGTAAGTGGGCAATACAATGCATTGAATTCGACAAGGACGTGGAAATAACTTTGATGGATTTGCAAATTCAATTAAACGAGGCCAGGAAAAATCTGGAATCCCATCGGGAAAAAGACAGAGTGAAGTTTTATCAAACTAATCTTTTGGAAAATAAACCATTCCCCGGGGGATTTGATGCAATTTGGATGAGTCAGTTCCTGGATTGCTTTTCTGAAGAACAGGTGATTTCTATCTTGACACGTTGCAAGGATGCTCTAAATCCTGATGGCAGGGTTTTCATTGTGGAACCCATGTGGGATCAACAAAAATTTGAAGGTGGCGCCTTTAGCCTTATGCAGACATCGCTCTACTTTACCACGATTGCAAATGGAAACAGCAAATTTTTCTATTCAAAAGACTTGTTCAATTATTTGAACGAAACCGGTTTTCAAATTATTAAAGAAACTCGGGATTTAGGCGTGTGTCAATCGTTAATAGAATGTAAATTGGCGTGAAGATGAATTCATTAAAGACAGATGTATTGGTAATTGGGGCGGGCCCTGCCGGAAGTGTAGCCGCTGCAATGCTTCACAAAAAAGGTCTTAAGGTAAAAGTTGTGGAGAAGCAACAATTTCCAAGGTTTGTAATTGGTGAAAGTCTGCTGCCTCGTTGCATGGATGCTTTCGAGGAGGCTGATTTGCTTGATGCCATCAAAGCATGCGGGTTTCAGGAAAAATTCGGGGCCAAATTCATGAAAGATGACGCTATTTGTGATTTCAATTTTTCACAGGGTTTTACTCCGGGATATAGCTGGACGTGGCAGGTTACCAGAGCAGATTTTGATAAAGCTTTGACAGATTCCCTGCAGCAGCGGGGAATTGAAATTGATTTTCAAACCGGAGTAGAAAAAATTGAATTCGCAGAAGATGGCTACAGCAAAACCACAGTTGTTGATAAAGACGGAAACTCATCGGTTATTACCGCCAGGTATATAATTGATGCCAGTGGCTATGGCAGAGTGATTCCAAGAATGTTTGACCTGGATAAACCTTCAGGACTGGATCCAAGGAAAGCTGTCTTTGTTCATATACAAGACAACAGGAGATTGCACTTTGAAGAACCCAGCAGAATTTTAATTATCGTTTACGCACCGGGAACCTGGGTTTGGGTAATCCCATTTTCCAATGGAACTACCTCCCTCGGATTTGTTGGCTCCATGGATTACTTTGAAAAACTTGAAGGAGATATCAATCAGCAGTTTAAAACTCTGGTGGAAGGAAACAAGTATCTTCGTGAAAGATTCCAGGATCAGGAGCTTGTGTTCGAGCCCCGAAAACTGGAAGCCTGGTCAATAAAGACAAAGAAGTTTCATGGAAACGGATTTGTTCTGGCAGGAAATGCCACCGAATTCCTGGATCCTGTTTTTTCCTCCGGTGTTATGTTTGCGGCAGTATCAGGTCATCTCGCGGCTAACCTGGTGGTGAAGAAATTGCAAGGTGCAGAAGTGGATTGGGAAACTGAATATACCGATGTGATGCAACAGGGTGTGGACACATTCCGATCCTATGTGAATGGCTGGTACGATGGAACTCTAGAAAAGATATTTTTTCATAATCAACCAAATGAAGAAATAAAGAAAAAAATCTGCAGTGTTTTAGCAGGATATGTTTGGGATATGAATAATCCTTTTGTTCAGAATCATTCCATTTCATTACGAAACGTATCGAAGTTCATTGACTTCCAAATAAAAATGGCAGAGCTCTCCCGGTAATGAATGATGAAATACTTTGTTAATGGATTTTGCAGGATTAACAACAGGAAAGTCACTGTAAATGATATTCTTATTTACGAGGATCATCAATCTTCCTTTGATGATTTCCTTTTGAAGATTTATCCGTTGGGCGAAATATATACTAAATATTATAAAATGGATAATCTAAGCAAAGCGGGTGTGATTGCATCTGAACTGCTCCTTCAAAATGAAAACCCTAACCAAAAATATAAGCCGGAAGATATTGCCGTTGTGTTATCTAATCACAGCTCAAGCCTCGATACCGATTTAAGATATCAGAAATCAACTGAGAAAATTCCAAGCCCTGCCCTTTTTGTTTATACCCTTCCCAACATAGTAATCGGTGAAATATGTATTCGAAATAAATTCAAAGGCGAAAACGCGTTTTTCATTCACGAGGCCTTTAACCCAGAATATATGGTGAAATATGTAGATTTGTTATTGCAAAACAATCAAACTGAGGCATGTTTGTCAGGTTGGGTCGAAGTTTTAGGTGAGAACCACGATGTTTTTTTATATTTGGTGGAGAAAAAAAAATCAGACTATTCTTTCAACCATTCTATGGAAGATTTGTTGAAAAAATATAACAACTACTAATGGAACAGTTAATGCAAACACTGAAGGTTCAGATAATCGAAGCTTTAAACTTAAGGCATCTGAAACCTGAAGATATTAAGGATGATGAACCGCTTTTTGTTGAAGGTGTCGGACTTGATTCAATTGATGCCTTGGAATTGATTGTACTGCTGCAGCAACACTACGGTGTAAAGGTGGAGGATCCCTCTCAGGGTCCCCAGATCTTTCGCTCAGTTAAATCTATGGCAGAATATATTGAGAATAATAAAAAGCCTCAGTCTGCTTGAAAAGTAAAGCTTATGCCGCCGGATTAGGAGTGATTTCGGCAATTGGAAAGGATCTTGCCGAAAATCTGGAAGCTTTAAAAAATCATCAGGCGGGAATAGGGCCAATTACCTTGTTCGAGAGTATTCACAAAAACAAACTGCCGGTAGGAGAAGTTAAAGTCACCAATGAAAAACTTGCTTCTTCTTTAAAGCTCCCCACCACATTAACCCGGACCGCACTTCTTGGAATTCATGCGGTTAAAGAAGCAATTCAGAGTTCAGGAATTCCGGAATTAAGAAAATGGCGCTGCGGAATCATCTCCGGAACCACAGTTGGTGGGATGGACAAGAGTGAGCAGTATTATGAAACATTTATGCGTAATGAAGATTCTGCGCCATTGCATCAAATAAAGAACCACGAGTGCGGCAAAATAACCGAACTAATTGCCAGCCATTTTCAGATACAGGATTTCATCTCAACCATAAATACCGCTTGTTCATCTTCAGCAAATTCTATTATGCTGGGATCGAAACTTATCGCGAACGATCAACTTGACATTGTGATAGCCGGCGGCACGGATGCTTTAACAAGATTCACTCTGAACGGCTTCAATAGTTTGATGATTCTTGATTCAGAACCCTGCCGTCCATTTGATGAAACCAGAAAAGGACTGAACCTGGGCGAGGGTGCAGGATATATAGTACTAGTTTCAGAAAAAGTTCTTGAACAAGAAAAGGTTAGACCCCTTGCTATCGTTTCCGGATACGCCAACACCAATGATGCCTTTCATCAAACGGCATCTTCTCCTGAAGGCCGCGGTTCATTTTCTGCAATGAAGTCTGCTTTGGAGATGGCAAATCTTATGCCCACCGATATTGATTATATCAATTTGCATGGAACCGGAACTCAGAACAATGATTCCTCCGAAGGAATTGCCGTTGAACGTTTGTTTGGAGAAAATGTACCGAAAGCCAGTTCAACAAAATCCTTTACCGGACATACCCTGGGTGCAAGCGGTGGAATTGAAGCGGTATATTCCATTGCATCTATTCAAAGTAAAGTTGTTTATCCAAATCTTCGCTTTAATCACCAAATGTCTGAAATAAAATTTGCACCCCTAAAGTCATTTCAAAAAGGAGTTGAGGTGAATCACGTGATGAGCAACAGTTTCGGTTTTGGAGGTAATTGTTCGTCATTAACTTTTTCATCCTGCTGATATGAGCGTGTTTATAAAAGGCATGGCAGCAATTTCACCACAAAAGACTTTTGAGAACAATTCCTTTTTATCAGAGATTCAGGAATTTATTGGAAACCAGCTAAATGCTGTTGAACCCTCTTATGAAGGGATCATAGAGCCGCGCGCAATCCGGAGGATGAGCAAAATAATACGAATTAGTGTAGCGGCTTCAAACAAAGCACTGGAAGAAGCCGGAGTAGAAATACCTGATGGAATAATAACCGGTACTTCTTATGGCTGTATGGCGGATACTGAGAATTTTTTGCGTAAAATGATTGACAGTAAGGAGGTAGCGCTTAACCCAACACCATTTATTCAATCTACGCATAATACGATGTCAGGACAGATTGCATTGCTACAGCATTGTAATGGATACAATTCGACGTATACTCAAGGAGGGTTTTCATTTGAAAATTGTCTGGTGGATGCGTCTCTCCTGCTTGCTGACAACCCTGGTTGGAATTTGCTGGTAGGCGGAGTTGATGAAATCATTGAGGTTAGCCATAAGATCCTGAACAGATTTGATTTGTACCGAAAAGAAAACGTTTCCAATTTGAGTCTTCTGAATCTGCCTGCAGAAGGCACCATGGATGGAGAAGGATGCACTTATTTTGTTCTTTCAGGAAACAAGCAAAACGCGTTGGCTGAAATTAAGTCAATAAAAACCATTTACAAACCCGCAAATGCTTCTCACGTCATAGAAAGTCTGTTGAAGTTTCTCAACGAAAATAATCTTAATCCAACTGAGATAGACGTTCTCTTAACCGGCAGATCCGGAGATACACGGTATGATGGGATTTATGAAAAAGTGGAAAATATTTTTCCTGAATCCTCTTTACTTTTCTTTAAGCATCTTTCCGGAGAATATCCCACAGCATCAGCATTTGCGACCTGGGTAGGCACAAATGCCCTGGAACACAATCAAACTCCTGAAATTCTGGCAAGAAAGCTGTCTGGTAAAACATCAATTCGTAATGTTTTAATTTATAATAATTATTTTGGTGTTTACCATTCCCTTATTTTATTGCAGAAGTGATCTATAGAAGAATTAATATCACTTTCCTATTTATCTTTTCCATCAGTTTTCTGATCGATTGGTTCTATTTCCCATTGCCCTGGTGGATTTATTTTGGAGCAACTCTGGTTTATCTTGGAATAGTTACTTATGGGGTTGTAAAAATCGATTCCCAATTCTTTATCCCCGTAATTTTCAAAGCCGGCATTCTAAAAAGTGAAGTTGCGATCACTTTTGATGACGGTCCTCACCCCCAACGGACTCCATATATCCTGGATATCCTGAAGGAGTATGATGCCAAGGCTGCATTTTTTTGTATAGGAAAAAATGTGGATGAAAATCCGGACATTGTCAGAAGAATTCACAAAGAAGGCCATTTGCTTGGCAACCACAGTTTTTTCCACAGTGATTTTTTTGATTTCCAATCAACAAAAAAAATGGAAGAGGAGTTATCTATGACTGACGATGCTATTAAAGAAGTCTCCGGCAGAAAACCCCGGTTTTTTCGTCCCCCTTATGGAGTAACCAATCCTCGTTTGGCCAAAGTCGTGAAAAATCGTAATTATGTTTCAGTAGGCTGGAGTCTTCGTTCTCTCGATACCATAATAAAGAATGAAAAAAGGCTTTTCAATAAAATCAAAAAGAGAATTAAGCCCGGAGATATTATCCTGTTTCACGACCATAGTGTCGTTTTAACAGACATCTTACCGGAAATTCTGGAATATATCCGGAATATTGGTTTGAAGATTGTTAGAGTTGATGAATTGATTGAGGAAAAACCTTATGCGTAGTTTGATATTATTTTTATGGCTGGCACCGTTAAACCTTCTTGCTCAGTATAATAACTTTACTGAAATTTCTGATATCTCCGGATTCAAGAAGAAATTCAATGATGAGTCGGCAAAGATCAAATCTATTTCAAGCAATTTTGAACAGGAGAAAGAACTGACCATACTTTCAGAAAAAATAATTTCTAAGGGAGAATTCCGGTTCAAAAGAGAAAACAAAATCAGAATTGAATACCTTGATCCTTTTTATTACCTGATGATAATCAATGGAGATAAAATGATCATAAAAGATGATCAAAATGAAACTACAATGAATGTTAGATCGAACAAACTTTTTCAGCAGGTTAATAATATTATGGTTGAAAGCGTTAATGGAACAATTATTGACAATGAAGATTTTTCTGTAAGAATTTTTGAAGATGCTTCACGTTACCTGATGGAAATGACACCGGTGGATAAAACTCTGAAAGGATTTTTTAACACCATTCTGATTTATGCAGATAAAGAAAGTTTTTCCGTTACGCAAATTTTGATGAATGAAAGTTCCGGAGACACTACATTAATAAAGTTTGTCAATAGAAATCTGAACGCCCAACTTTCTGATGAGATTTTTACTCTTAATTAATTGCTTCCTGCTATTTTCCTGCGGTTCTGCATACAAAACTCTTGTTCCTGCTGAAGGAGATCCTGGCTGCCTGCAAAAATTCAAACCCCGCTTCACTACTAACTGGTATGAAGCTAATGTGGATGTTATGGGCAATCACATCAGCGGACTTATGCTTTTTAAACTAATGCCCGACAGCAGCATGCGCATCGCTTTTACCAGTAAATCGGGACTTAAATTTCTTGATTTTGAGTTTACGAAAAACGGCCAATTTAAATCACACTACGTGATTGATAACCTGAACAAGAAAGTGGTGATTAATACACTCAGGAAAGATTTTGAGATTATCCTGATGCATTCACTTGATGAGTGGCCAATTTTAAGTTACTCAAAATCAGACCTTTACTATTACGCAGTGCCTGATCCGGACAATGAGGCGGATTATTATGTTACTTCCTGGGATTGCACTAATTTAGTGCGCGTGGAACAAGGGGGCAGGAAGAAGGTATTAGAAGCCTTTTTCAGGAACTATGATAACCGGATACCTGGCGAAATAACCCTCAACCATACCACATTCAACATGAAAATAAGCTTAATTAAACTAGATATTGAAAATGCTAATCAATGATTTTTTTTCATTGAAAGAGGTTAAGCATTCAAACCATACTATAGAAGCCGTTGTTTCCTTTGATGAAACCCATTCCATCTTTGGCGGACATTTTGAGGACTTTCCGGTTGTGCCTGGAGTTTGCATGATGCAGTTAATTAAGGAGATTATGGAGCAGGAGTTACACAGAAGTTTCAGACTTTCCAGCGCTACAAGTATGAAATTCATGACGGTGATTGATCCACGGCAAAATTCTGAAGTGCAGGCCAATATTGAGTATGGTCTCAATGGTGAAGGTACCGTTGATTTTGAAGCTAAATTGTATTCGGGAGAAACAACCTTTTTTAAATTGAAAGCACATTTGGTTTAATGATTTCTCAGGAAGCCGTTCAGGAACAATTTCGCAAACAGAATACGTGCGTAATTGTACCCACCTACAATAATACAGCCACTCTCGAAAAAGTTATTCGGGAGATTTTAAACTATTCAGGGAACCTTATTGTTGTTAATGACGGATCAACTCAGGATACTTCCGGTATTCTAAAGAAATTTCCATTTATCGAAGTTGTATCATACACTCCCAACCGGGGCAAAGGGATTGCTTTGCGGACCGGATTTAAAAAAGCCATGGAACTGGGTTACGATTATGCTATTACCTTGGATTCTGATGGTCAACATTTTCCCGAAGACTTACCTCTGCTGCTTGAAGCATCAAAAAAGAATCCGGGTGATTTAATAATTGGCAGCCGCAATATGGAACAGCAGGGAATTCCATCAAAAAGCAGTTTTGGAAACAAGTTTTCGAATTTTTGGTTTTGGGTTGAAACAGGAATAAAACTTCCTGATACTCAATCAGGCTACCGCCTGTATCCGGTTAACAGGCTAAGAAATATTAATTTCATTACCAGTAAATTTGAATTTGAGATTGAAGTGCTGGTAAGAGCGTCATGGAATGGAATAAAAATTCTCCCGGTGCCGGTAAAAATCTTCTATGAAGATAAAGAAAAACGGATCTCTCATTTCAGACCAATTATTGATTTTGCCAGGATAAGCGTTCTGAATACCGTATTGGTAATCCTCGCGCTGCTTTATATAAAACCGCGCAACTTCTTGAGAAAACTCAGGACAGACACCTGGTTTACACTTCGAAATCTACTTGCCAGCCCTCATGAAACCGAAAGGACGAAAGCTATCAGCATTGGATTCGGGATTTTTATGGGTATCGCGCCCATCTGGGGATTCCAAATGTTAGTGGCATTGGCATTGGCAATTGTAATGCGTCTCAATAAAGCCCTGGTAATAGTCGCCGCCAACATTAGCATACCTCCCATGATTCCAATAATATTGTACCTGAGTTACATAACCGGTAAAATCTGGATGGGCGAGCAGGCCGATCAACTTGCGTTTAGCAAGGAATTAACCCTGGATTCAATTCAATCAAATTTTATCCAATATGTTCTCGGCAGCTTTACCCTGGCAACAATTTGCGGACTTTTCTTCGGTTTTGTTACTTATTTTACCCTTAAGGTTTTTGGCAAGAAGAAGAGAGTGGTTTCAAACGCTAATTCTTAAATGGAATACTTCTTCGTTGGGCTTTATGATTTTTTTCAGAAACGCAGAAAAACCTTCTTCGTTGTTTTTAGTATTGTTTTACTTGTTATCCTGGGACTGGGTTCACAAATTACTATTGAAGAAGATATCTCCAGAGTATTCCCAAACGATAGAAAAGTTGAGAAATTAAACCAGGTTTTGGAAGGTTCTAACTTTCTGGAGAAAATGGTTTTTACGGTTTCACTTAAAGATTCTCTGGCAGCGCCAAGTCCGGACAGCCTGATTCTTTTTACGGAAGAATTGGTTGCAGGTATACAGCAATCTCTCTCAGAATATTATTCAGCGTTAAAATACAAGGTAGACGATCAGGTTGTCATGGAGATCTTCGATTATCTGATTGATAATCTCCCTGTGTTTCTTGATGAAAACGATTACCAGATCCTGGATTCACTAACTACGCCTGAAAGCATTGCTAACTCAATGCAATCCAATTACAAACAACTCATCACACCTTCCGGAGTTGTATCGCGGCAAATTATTCTGAAAGATCCTTTGGGAATCTCCAGGCCAATATTATCTAAACTCTCGCAACTTCAATATGATGAGACCTACACCCTGTACGATAATTATATCATAACTTCAGATTATAAACATCTTGTATTTTTCATCACTACCAGGTACCCGCCTAATGATACAGGTCATAATCTTGAATTGATTAATGGCCTGGATCAACAAATCGGGAGAATTACGGAAAAATTTCCAGCAATTAATGCAACCTATTTTGGTTCTCCGGCGGTATCTGTTGGAAATGCTTTGCAATTGCGTAAAGATACGGCTCTTACTGTCAGCATTATGGTGGTAATGTTGCTGATATTTCTTGTAGGATTTTTTCGAAGAAAGCGAGTCACGGTTGCTATCCTTTTCCCTGTGGTTTTCGGAGCATTATTTTCCCTGGCCCTTATTTCATTAATCAAAGGTTCGGTTTCAGTAATCGCGATTGCAGCAGGCTCCATTGTAATGGGGATTGCAGTAAACTACAGCCTGCACTATTTTGTACACCTTCGACATACGGCAAATATTCGCGACACCATCCGGGACCTCGCTAAACCCATGACCGTTGGAAGCGCCACTACCGTATTAGCTTTCCTGGGGCTCCAATTTGTAAATGCGTCGTTGCTCAAAGATGTTGGACTTTTTGCCGGCTTCAGTTTGATTGGCGCCATGCTATTCTCGCTTATCTTCCTCCCGCACTTTTTCCCGGCCACTTTATTTAGGAAAGAACCGGGAATTGTTGAGAAAGGAATCGAAAAGCTTGGCTTCCGGGATACAAAACATTCCAATTACATTGTAGCCCTGATTTTTATACTGACTCCACTTTTCTTTTATTACGCCGGCCAGGTCAAGTTTAATTCAGATATGAACAAGTTAAACTTCATGTCTGACGATTTGAAGCAGGCGCAGAAGGAACTGAACGAAATAAATCAATTTGCCTTTCGATCAGTTTTTCTGGTAACAGAGGGAAATACCCGGGAAGATGCATTACAAAAGAATGAACAATTGTTCCCGGTGCTTAAAAATCTTCAAAACAGCGGGCTGGTTAAAAAAATATCTTCGGTCTCAAATTTCATTCTCTCAGATTCCTTACAAAAAAGCAGAATTAACCGGTGGAATAATTATTGGGATGAAAATAAGCGTGCAAGCGTAGTCAATTTAATAAAACAAGAAAGCTCAAAACTTGGATTTCGTGCAGAGGCGTTCCAGCCGGCATTTGATTTATTGCAGCGCAGGTATACAACCCTGGACAACCGGAAAACCGACGAAATGCAGACCACTTTCTTCGCTGATAATTTTGCAGAACAACCGGGCCGGGTATCCATCATAACTTTTGTTCAGGTGGATCAGCAAGAGAAAAACAAACTTTATGACGCGCTGGCAGGAATGAATAAAGTGGTGGCCGTGGATAACGAAATTCTCACTACAATGTTGGTTGAATATGTTAATGAAGACTTTAACTTCATTCTGACTTTCACTTCCTTGTTGGTTTTCTTTGCATTGCTGGTCTCCTACGGAAGAATTGAACTTACCCTCATTACATTCATTCCCATGTTAATCACCTGGATTTGGATTTTAGGAATAATGGCCTTATTGAATATTGAATTCAATATTGTGAATGTTATGATTTCTACCTTCATTTTTGGCCTTGGAGATGATTATAGCATCTTCATTATGGATGGCCTTCAACAAAAATACCGGAGTAACAAAAACAACCTTATCTCCATTCGCACTTCAGTAATTCTTTCTGCCTTAACCACAATTTCAGGATTAGGAGTGCTGATATTTGCTCAGCATCCGGCGCTTAAGTCCATCGCGCTTATTTCTATTATCGGGATTGTCTGCGTTGTGATAATGTCGCAAACCATTGAGCCATTTTTGTTTAGGTTTTTCATTGCCAACAGAGCCGGAAAAAAGTTTCCGCCAATGACTTTTTTTGGCTTATTAAAAACTTTATTTGCTTTCTCTTATTACGTTTTTGGTGCGCTACTTCTCACTATAATTGGCTTTATTACCAATTTAATTCCCATTGGAAGAAAGAAACTTAAATATTTATATCATGTATTAATACGATTGGCTACAGTCTCGCTTGTTTATATAATGGTTAATGTAAAAAAAAGAGTTTTGCGGAACAATCATGATTTTAAGGAAGCCTCCATAATAATTGCGAATCATTCTTCTTTCTGTGACATCATTTCAACAGCTATGCTTCATCCCAAATTGATCCTGCTCACCAACAAATGGGTTTGGAACTCTCCGGTCTTTGGGAGAGTGGTCAGATTTGCCGACTATTATCCGGTTATGTGGGGGACTGAAGAAGGAATTGAAAAACTGAAAGCACGGTTAGCAGAAGGGTACTCGGTAATAATCTTTCCGGAAGGTACCAGATCATACGACGGAAAAATTCACCGCTTTCATAAGGGAGCATTTTACCTTTCTGAACATCTTAAAATTCCAATTACTCCTCTCGTTATACACGGAATGAATACTACCATTCAAAAAGGTGATTTTTATTTGCAGGACTCTTCCTACACATTAAAGTTCCTCCCGAAAATTTATCCGGATGATTCTGATTTCGGAACCGGATACAAGGAGCGTGCCAGGAAAATAAGTAAGTATTTTAAAAGTGAATTCCAGGCAATGCGAGCTGAGTATGAAACACCGGGATATTTCAGATATAAACTTATATCTAACTATCTTTTCAAAGGGCCGGTGCTGGAGTGGTATTTGAAAATTAAGCTCAGGCTGGAAAAAAATTATCAACCGTTTGAAAGCATTGTTCCAAAGAAATCCAGCATCACTGATCTGGGTTGTGGATATGGATTTTTATGCTACATGCTGCATTTTTTATCTGAAGAAAGAACCATTACCGGTATAGATTATGATGAAGATAAAATTGAAACAGCTAAAAATTGCTATTCCAGAACAGAAAAGCTAAATTTTGTTTACGCGGATATCGTGGAGCATGAACTGGAAAAATCTGATGTTATTATTTTGAGCGATGTATTACATTATCTTAATCCGGACCAGCAGGAAAAAGTAATTCAAAAGAGCGTTCAGGCATTAAATCCCGAAGGAATGATTATTCTTCGCGAAGGCATTACCGATGCAGGAGAGAGATACAGGGGAACCAAACTTTCAGAATTCTTTTCTGTTAAGATAATGAAGTTTAATAAGTCAACCCAATCATTAAACTTCATGACAGGAGAAAAGATAAGAGCGGAGGCTGCTAAGCATAATCTTGAAATTGAAGTTATTGATGATGCAAAATTCACCTCTAATGTTATTTTTGTGCTAAGAATGAAGTAATGGATACGCAATACGATGTTGTAATAATTGGCAGTGGCATGGGAGGTTTGGTTTGCGGAACCATTCTCGCAAAGGAAGGTTTCAAAGTTTGCATTCTTGAGAAGAATCAGCAGATAGGAGGTACCCTGCAAACCTTTGTAAGAAAGAAAGTAATCTTTGATTCCGGGGTTCATTATGTGGGCGGTCTTGAGCCAGGTCAGAATCTTTATCAAATATTCAAATACCTGGGCATAATGGATAAGGTGAAAATCCAAAAAATGGATGAGGATGGATATGACGTTATTATTTTTGAGAATGATGAAAAAGAATTCCGGCATCCACAAGGTTATGAGAATTTTATTAACCGGCTCTCTGAAGATTTCCCTGAAGAAAGAGCGGGAATTATTGCCTACTGCAACGCTGTTAAAGAAACGTGCAAGAAATTTCCTTTGTACAATTTACGTACAGGCGGAATTTTTGAAAAAATTACATCACTGGAAATTGATACTAAAACCATTATTGAATCTTTCACCAACAACGCCAAACTTCAAAATGTTTTAGCCAGCACCAATCTTCTTTACGCCGGCGAGGCTTACAAAACTCCCTTTTACATTCACGCTCTGATCATCAACAGTTATATTGAGAGTTCATATCGCTTCATTGATGGAGGTTCTCAAATTGGAAGATTTCTTGCTAAAGAGATTATAAAAATGGGCGGGCAAATTTTTCGCAAGACCAGGGTTACCCGATTAATAGAAGAAAAAGGAGAAATCAAATACGCGTTAACCGAAAAAGGAGACAAAGTTTTTGGGAAAACCTTCATTTCTAATCTTCATCCAGGCAAAACCCTGGAATTAACAGAAAGTCGCTTGCTAAAACCGGCCTACCGGCATCGCATTGAAAAGCTTGAAAATACAATGTCTACATTCCTTGTTAATGTGGTAATGAAAAAGAATGCTTTTCCATATAGAAATTACAATGTTTATTATTTCGAAAATGATGATGTTTGGGAAATAGTAAATTACAAAGAAGAAAACTGGCCATTGGGTTATGCAATGTTCTTCAGCAATTCTTCAAAATCCAATGGCTATGCCGATGGAATTTCATTAATGGCCTACATGCATCTTGAAGATGTACAGGAATGGGCAGACTCTTATAATATTGTTTCCAAAGAATCCCATCGTGGTGAAGGTTACGATGAATTCAAAAAGCGAAAAGCTGAAATTTTATTTGATGTTGTTGAGAGAAGATTTCCCGGCTTTAAAGATGCAATAGATAGTTATTACTGTGCTACGCCTTTAACTCTGCGTGATTACGTGGGTACGTATGATGGCACCTTATACGGAGTTAAAAAAGATTTTCGCGAACCTATGAAAACTTTCATCTCTCCAAGAACCAAAATTCCAAATTTGTTTCTTACCGGCCAAAATCTAAACCTTCACGGAGTTTTGGGCGTTACCATGAGTGCAATAGTCACCTGCGGTGAATTAATTGACACTCCCGCGTTGTTAGATAAAATAAGAAATGCCTAAAAACAAATATTTGCGTGTCCTGCTTGGAATTGCAGGTGGAATATTCTCACTGCTTCTGATCCTGTTTATTTACCTGTATGTGGTGGCAACGGTGCAGCCTCCTGTTCCTGATGATCTCTCCAGCCTTGAATTAAACCCCGTTAAAACACCGGATGGTTTGATGACTATCCATAATAGCTGGTTTCGTCAGAGTCAATCTGGTCTTTATGAGTTGTATGTGGAAGGAAATCCTTTTGAAAGAGGAGTAATCATTGGAAAACTTACCCGGGAACTGGTACATTACCAGGAGGAGGTTTTTACCCAACAAATACATCGGCTTGTTCCCAATACCCTTTACTTGGAATTTCTGAAATATTTTGTTGGCTGGTTTAACAGAAATCTTGAAGACCAGATTTTGCCTGAATACAAAATGGAAATATTCGGAGTTTCAGAAAGCGCCTCCCATGAATTCGATGACATCGCCCCTCCCTATCACCGTCTGCTGAATTACCACGCGGCTCATGATATTGGCCATGCTCTGCAAAATATGTCATTTGTCGGCTGTACTTCTTTTGGAGTATGGGGTACGAAGAGCGCTGACTCTACACTACTAATCGGCAGAAATTTTGACTTCTACGTTGGCCAGGATTTCGCGAGAGATAAAATTATTGCTTTCTACAATCCGGATCAGGGACATAAGTTTATGATGGTGACCTGGGGCGGGATGACCGGAGTTTTGAGCGGAATGAATGATCAGGGACTGACTGTAACGATTAATGCAGCTAAATCAGCAATACCCTCAGGTTCCGCCACTCCGGTTTCAATCGTAGCCCGCGAAATTCTTCAGTATGCAAAAAATATTTCAGAGGCACGCCATATTGCTGAGCAAAGAAAGGTTTTCGTCTCAGAATCATTCCTGGTTGGTTCCGCTTTTGACGGAAAAGCGGCTGTAATAGAAAAGACAGAAAGTGAAACCGGTTTTTATGAGTCCGGCAAAGATTATATAATATGTGCAAATCATTTTCAAAGCGAGTTATTGTCGAATACTGAATTAAACCTGAAGCACATGAAGACCAGTCCCAGTCCTTACAGGCACAACCGCATGGAAGAACTTCTGAATCAAAAAGAAAAAATCAGCGTTACAGATGCCGCGGAAATTTTAAGAAACCAATTGGGTCTGGGTGGAAAAGACATTGGTCTTGGAAATGAAAAAGCAATCAATCAACTGATTTCACACCACGCGATCATTTTTCAGCCAGAGAGGCTTAAGGTATGGATTTCAACTTCCCCATATCAATTGGGAAAATTTATTTGCTACGACTTGAATAAGGTTTTTTCTTCTTCACCCAAAACCGATAATGTTGAAATTTCCGACAGCACATTTACTATTTCCGAGGATCCATTCCTTTATTCACTTGAGTTCAAAAACTACCAGAAATTTGTCCAATTCAGGTTTCCCTTTTCGGATCGTTCAAATTTGAATCCTGACAGCCTTGTTCAATGGAACACCAATTCCTACCTTTCATACATGCTTGGCGGTGATCATTTTTTCAAAGAAAAAGAATATGCCAAAGCTCAGAAATTCTATGAACTGGGCCTGG
The DNA here is from genome assembly GCA_036397995.1 of Cyclobacteriaceae bacterium. Classification (GTDB taxonomy): domain Bacteria; phylum Bacteroidota; class Bacteroidia; order Cytophagales; family Cyclobacteriaceae; genus DASWHX01. Next base: position 21,025 of record DASWHX010000071.1, on the reverse strand, counting down.
GTAAAGAAGTGTCATCCACTCAGGAAGCAAATTACATGATGAATCAGATTAAAATCTGTAAAGAAAAGCTTCAATGATTGCAGGAATTGGTATTGATTCGGTTATGGTGTCGCGGATTGCCGAAAAAATCCGCAAGGAAGAATTTAAGTTGAAAGTGTTCTCTGCAAATGAGATAGAGTATTGCGAAAAGAATACTCATCCTGCGGAACATTTTGCCGCAAGGTTTGCAGTTAAAGAAGCATTTCTTAAAGCACTTGGCTCCGGATTGGGAATTAGTTATGAATTGAACCAGGTTCAAGTCAATCACCGAGAAAATGGACGACCTGAAATTTTGCTTTCCGGAGAGTTTAAAAAGCTGGAAGGAAAATGGAAAAAAGTTCATGTATCTTTAACCCATACGGATACAGTCGCTTCTGCCATAGTAATACTTGAGAAATGAGTTTTATTCCTGAAATTGAAAAGAAATCAACCTTGGAAATCAAAAAGTTTCAGGAGGAAAGGCTTCGTGAACTCTTGCAATATCTGATTACACATTCTCCTTATTACAAAAAGCTTTTCATCGAACATCAAATTGACGCCAGTCAGATCAAGTCCCTGGAAGATCTTCAAAAACTTCCGGTAACTACAAAAGATGACATTCAAAATAATAATTGGGAATTTTTGTGTATTGAAAAAAACGCAGTTGCGGAATTCACCGCAACATCAGGAACTCTCGGCAATCCGGTTACCATCGCCTTATCGCGCAAAGATTTGGAACGGCTGGCATACAATGAGTACATTTCTTTCTGCTGTGCGAATGGTACCGCAAAAGATTGCTATCAGCTCATGCTTACACTCGACCGGCAATTCATGGCAGGAATAGCTTACTACGAAGGCATTCGAAAATTGGGCGCCACAGTTGTTCGGGTTGGTCCGGGTTTGCCGCAATTGCAGCTTGAGTCCATTCAGAGCCTGAACCCTACTGTGCTGGTAGCAGTTCCATCATTCCTGGTAAAACTTATTGAATTTGCCGGAAAAGAAAATATCGATCTAAATCAAACGTCTGTAAGAAGCGCCGTTTGCATAGGCGAAAGTATTCGCAGTCCGGAACTGGGTTTAAGTATTCTGGCAAAGAAAATCCTGGATGGCTGGAACATCAAGTTGTATAATACGTATGCTTCTACCGAAATGCAAACCGCATTCACTGAGTGTTCTGCCGGCACCGGAGGACATCTTCACCCTGAACTTATTATCGTTGAATTACTGGATGACAATAACATGCCGGTAGAAAAAGGAAGCCCGGGTGAAGTTACAATTACCACCCTGGGTGTTGAGGCAATGCCTTTGTTACGATACAAAACCGGAGACATCTCTGTCGCCTATGATGAATCATGTTCGTGTGGAAGAAATACGCTAAGACTAGGTCCGGTTATTGGGAGAAAACAAGAGATGATAAAGCTGAAAGGAACAACTATTTACCCACCCGGAATATTTAATATTATGAGTGAAGTTGATTTTGTGAAAGACTATGCGGTTGAGGTAATCACAAATGAATTAGGAACTGATGAATTACGCATCCATATAGAGGCAGATTCATCAAACAAAAATGAATTTGAACAAAAACTAAAATCGATTTTTAAATCCCGGTTACGGGTTGTACCGGAGATCATCCTTACCTCTCAGAATAAATTGTTCGAGATCCATTTTCGTGGCAACAGCAGGAAAGTAAAACGATTCCTGGATAACCGGAAATAAGAAGCCGGGCGTCAGGGCAGAATGGTTTGCAGCAGACATTTTCCAGAGAAAAATGATCCTGGCAGTAAAACCATTCTGACGCCTCGCTGGCAGGTTATTTAGTCGATTTCTGAATCATAGCACCCAGACTCTTTCCGGTCTTGGCATAAGCTTCCGCAATTCTTGGTCCTGTGGAATAATCATAACCCATCGCATCCTGTCCTGGGGCTTTTAGCATGCTGATTCGGCAAACAATGTTCTCCTTGTTGGCCGTTTCCACGATAATAGCTTCAGAATCAATGAAAGCTGGTTGTCGCATTATACCTACATTAAATCCAGGCTCAGTCTTCAAAGTTTTTAGAATGATAGTATATTGTGCATCCTGGCTGATTTTCCAACCGGTTCTGTCAGTAAGTAATTCTTCAAATTTAGGTTGATACAGGTTTCCCCGATCGTTAACCCATTCTTCGGCCCAATGGTCTCCACGACCAGCCTCATCAGCATTATATTTTGCTTTTCTTTCAGCAATGTAATCCGACTCACGGTCGTATTTACCTACCGCCTGGTCTTCGTAATCATATTCTACATTAATAGAAGTTTGACCTTTCAACACCTTGAGGTCTCCCTGAATCACTTTCATTTTCTGCGAAAAAGAAAATGTAACGGCAAAAACAAATAGTATGGTTAGTAATCGTTTCATCTTGGTATGATAGTTAGTTGGACAGGCAATATAATAATTTTTATAAAGTGATGCATGAGTCAGAACATGGATTTCTCAGATAAAAAGTTGCCGAAAATCACCTGCTTCAAGTGGGTTTTAAGCAAAACGTTGAGGGACGCGAATCGCCTGATTGAGTACTTCGTTTGCTAAACCTTATTGTCAGGAGCATCATTCTAAATGAATTGTTGCATAAATCCTTGACATTTACTAAGTTAACATTTCCATCAACTTAACATAAACAACCATGGTATCAATAATTGACCTTTGGCTTCCCATTCTCTTATCAGCCGCATTTGTATTTATTCTGAGTTCGATCATTCATATGGTTCTGCCTTATCATCGTTCCGACTTTGGAAAAGTTCCGAAGGAAGATGAAATGATGGATGCTTTGCGTCCGCTCAATATTCCGCCGGGAGATTATGTTGTTCCGAGGGCTTTTAATTCCGCGGAAATGAAAAGCGAGGAATTCAAGGCAAAGGTAGAGAAAGGTCCGGTAATTTTTATGACAGTTCGCCCGAATGGAATGCAAGGCATGGCCTCCAACCTGATCCAGTGGTTTTTATACTCGGTTATAGTTGGAATCTTTGCCGCGTACGTTGCCGGCAGGGCACTGGAACCCGGCAATGATTACCTTGCGGTATTCCGGTTTGCAGGCACAACAGCTTTTGCCGGTTACAGCCTTGGTTTACTTCAAACTTCCATCTGGTACGGCAGATCCTGGTCATCAACTCTTAAATCTGTTTTTGACGGGCTTCTGTATGCGCTGGTTACTGCCGGCACATTTGGCTGGCTTTGGCCTTAATAACAAGCTCATCCTTTTTTCTGCTAACTCCCGGCTGTCTTTAAGGAAGAGATGCAGCAAAGTGAACCGCTGGATTAATTGCTAATTGAATTAATCAATGCAGCCTTTATAAAATGCATTTAGGAGGAATATCTCAACTTTAAACAATTTGTTCTGAACCGAAACATCAGATTCCGCAATTTCTTTTGCCTCAGTTTCATCTTTTGATTTTAAAATTATCAGTCCTTTGTCGCTGTACCGTCCGCCAATGGTAATTCTTTCTTTGTTTCTGAGGTCTCGTAAAAGAGCAGAATGTTCTGCAAAATACTGTTGCTCTGAAGGTGATTTCGAAGAGTCCCATAATTCTCCCGGCGAATAGATAAGGATAAAAGATTGGTCTTTCTCTTCCTCAGGTTTTTCCTGCGCGTAAGTGATCTGAACAACTGCCATGCTAAAGAGCAACAAGAATAACTTTTTCATGTTTTCTAATATTTTAGTTGTCAATAAATTTAAATGTGCAATTGAATAACTGATGACGAATTGAAGTCATTTTTCATGACAATTTATGCATAAAATTTCTTCAAAACTCTCTCCCCTGGCTTAAGTCGATCCGGGCATCACAAAGCCAGCCGGTTTCTCTCCGCCTCTAAAAACTCCTGCCGAGCGAATTCCAGTTCACGAATAATGGAATTACGTCTGGCAAGTAATCGACGGATAAATATTTGTCTTTTAGAAAAGGTGAAAATAATTTTGCAATAAAAGCGGCTTAGCTTTCGCCAGTAATAAAAAGTAAAAATACCCAAAAACGGCATAGCAATAATTGATACGATAGGAATCCAAAGACTTTTAGTGAAGTCCTTTAACATCATAAATTCCAAACAATAAAAAAAAATAAAAATCAGGATTCCGGCTAAAAAACCTGCTGCACCCCTGTACTCCTTGTTTCTTGACCACCCCCTGGCGCTTAGTATAGAGAGTTTATAAGGAATAAAATTGCCAACCAACCCCGGAATGAAAAAAAGAAGCCCAGGGATAAAGTAACTGATATAGAACAATACCGCTTGTGGAGTCAGTTTTTTACTTTTGAAAATAGTTTCGGGCAGATCCACGTCTTTCAGCAATTCGAAATATTGATTAATTTCATTTTCCATTTTAGAAAAACGTGCCTGATCTCTTTCCAGAAAATAATCCATCGCCTGCATAATTCTTTTGGTAACATTATGATCCTGTTCAAGTATTTCTTTTTTGACACCCCAGTCTTTCAGAATCCTGGCTTTCATTAACCGTTCAATCCTGTTGATGAGTGTATCTATACGCTCATCACCGGCGTTAATAATACTTTGGTTGATGCTGTTCTCGATTTTTTCGGTTAACCGGTTCACTCCTTCTACTTCCTCCTGAAGGTAAACATCTTTGAATTCAATCACATTTATCGGCTCACTCACCGATACGAATAACCTGGATTGAAATTTTTCCTGATTGGAATAATTCATCCCAAATGCAATTATTTTTAATCCAAGGTTGAACTTGTTCCGGGCTTCGGCACCCAAAGCCATCCGGGCTGCTCCCGTCTTTATTTTCAGCAGATGCCGGATTGAATGTGAAATCCCTTCAGGGAAAATCAGGATATTCCCTCGCATTTCCAGATGTTTATAACAAGCTTCAAAGCTAGTCTGATTTTTATCCATCAGGGTTGGATCATCCTGAGAACGGTAAACCGGGATCACATTAAACAATTTCAAAAACCAGGTAGGTACCGGCCGTTTCAGAGCCCGTGCCTTGGCAATAAAATAAACAGGAACTTTGAGTTTCGCGGCAATCACAATGGGATCCAGGAATGATGCGGCATGATTGGCTACGATAATAACCGGACCCTCCATGGGGACCCGTTCCAGACCTTTCACCTCAATTCTTCTAAAGAAAAATCGCAGCGCCAACTGGAAAAAGTATCTGGAAAGGCGGTAAAGCTGGAAATGCATGGTTGAATTTACAAACGTGATTAATAAAAGCATGCATTAGCGAAAAAAAGCATGTAAAGTTCGCTTGAATCACCTCACCTCCGCCTCACTTCAAACACATCCTGTTCGCTGCTGAAAGCGGAAAAAATTCCCAGGCCATTCACAACGTTGGTCGGTGGCTCATTAAGATCGCGGGAATCCTGGGCACGGCTTGAATATAAATCGGCATACTCCTGATTCACCCTGTATACTTTCGCTACATGCGTGCCCAGGTAAATCAGTGAGGAAACATTGAAATTCTGCAAAGTGTCAAGCGTGGGTTCGGCAATAATTAAAAATGCTTCACGTACAGGCTGAAATTGCTGCGGGATGATTAATTCCAATTCATCCAACGGCTCAATATTTTCTATCACCGCGAAATGCAGATCTTCCCCGGGATTTTCCCAGGTAATATTCAGTTGGATTTCCGCGAGTTCAGCAATAACTCCCGGAACAAGAGGAGGTATCTCTATGGTATCGTGATTAATTTTTACATTGAGCGGAGCCGGCGGTACTACAGTTGTAGCAGTAATTGCGCGATTATCATAATAAATTTCCAATAGAAATTCGTCCCCTTCTTTAACATCCAAATCAGTATCCGGGTAGTGATAATACCCTGCCTCAGCCGAAGGAATCAAATCGTAAATTACTTCATCCCTGATCAGCCTGACCTGGGCATTACTTATTGGAGGAAAGATAGCAGTATCTGTCGTTATTGGAATACTGGTAAAGATGTGAATATCATCTACCGGTTCGTGAGCATATAAAAAAGCTTCAACCACCAATTGCTCCACAGGCAATGGATCATCATCAAAATTGCATGCCTGCAAAACAACCAGTAAACTTACTATGGTTAGACAATCCTTTTTCATCATAACTTAAATGATATGGAAAAATTAGGCGTAAAGCCCAGGTAATTCACATCGGTAATAAGTATTGGGAGATCGGTAGCATCAAACTGTTTGTACCAGACGTTTTTATGGTTGTATAAATTGAAGATACTCACGCCCAGCACCAAATTACTTTTGTTTATTTTAAGTGTGTAATGGGCTGAAACATCTAACCTGTGGTAGGCAGGCAGCCGGTTCGCGTTTTTTGTGCCTACGTGAATGTAATTCAGATCACGACCGTCAAGCAACGATATCTCATATAAGGATTCCGGTTGAGTATACGGCTTACCGGAACCGTAAATAAAAGTTAGTCCGAGATTGAGGTCGCCGGTGCTGTAAATATGCGCCATCTTAAACTCATGTGACTGGTCATGTAATGCTGGAAAAGAATTTCCTGCATTCAAGTCCGGAAAAGTGTGTTCAATTCTGGAAATAGAATAACTTGCCCATCCCCTGTAGTTGCCCGATTTCTTCTGCAACAAAAATTCCCCACCTCTTGCCTTTCCTTTTCCTTTAAAAAAAAGTTGGGTTGGATCAATTTCATTCTGTCGCTGAAACCTGAGTGAAAATTCCGATAAGCCGGTCATTTCTTTCTGATACAATTCAATATCCAGCAGCCAGTTTTCTTTCTCAAAACTTCCGCCGATAATAAATTGCTCACTTCGATGCACATCCAGTGCTTGATTATCCGACAGCAGGAAAAAATCACGCGAACCCGTAGTAACATTCTCATTGATTACCCTGTTTACAAACTGGTGGAAAATACCCCAGCCTCCTTTTATCTTCCAGTTCTTCAGAAAACTAAATTCAAAAGAAATTCGGGGTTCCAGGAAATACTCCTCCAGCAAATCATAATAAATGCCCCGAATTCCTCCATTTATCTGAATTGATTTCCCAATCTTCCAGGTTTCCTGAAGAAACATGCCAATTTCATCTGACTTTTGACGGCTGTCATATATGGTAATTGTATCATCTCTGACAAATTGGTAAGTGAGATTGTAGTTCTTCGCCTGGAAGCCAAAATCCAGCTTATGATTTTCTGATAAGTGAAATTCATTTTCCAGGCCGTAGGTGAAATCTTTCACCTTATTTTTTTCAAAAGCCTTAAAGCCGGCCAGAATTAAAGTAGTGTCCGTATCAAAATCACTTAATCTGAATGTGAAATCAAAATTAAAATCACTGAAATAGGTAGAGTAGGTAACCAGGGCATTGCTAAAAAATTTGGGATGCCATTGCCGTGCCCATCGAAGGCTTACTCCATTATTGCCCCAGTCCGTAAGATCTTCTGTATCAATTTCAAGAAGCCTTCTTATTGATAGGTTAGGTATAGTAATGACATTATTTATATCTCTGGATTTATCAAGATGATCTTCCCCATTATACAAAGTAAGAGTGAAATTATCATTAATGCCCGGCCGATAGGTAACCTTACCGTTCAAATCGTAGAAATGCGATGTAGGAGTAAAATCCGGATCCAGATTATCAAGCGCCGCATCCTGGTCCTGGCCTCCGGAATCAATCAACCCATAAATATTTTTGTATAAGCCACTCTCCAAAAAATCCGAATAAGATCTTCTCCCTGAAAGCAATATAGAAGCCTTTCCAAATAAAGGTAAACTTACAGTGAGGCGTGAACTCAGCAAATTAATCCCTGCGTCAAGTTCAATTTTATCTACGCTACCTGTTCGTCCTGTCAAGTCAACAACGCCCGATGTCCTGCCGCCATACTTTGCGGGAAAAGCTCCCCGGTAAAACTGTACATCTTTGATTGCATCCGGATTGAAAGCGGAAAAAAATCCAAAGAAATGATCAACATGATAAACCGTCATTCCATCATAGGTGACAAGAGTTTGATCGGGTGTGCCACCGCGAACATACAGGCCGCTTGAATTTTCGTTGGTAGCACCCACACCTGGCATTAATTGCAAAGAACGAAAAATATCTTCCTCTCCGATACCAGGCAGCAGTGACAGATCTTTTGGTGAAAGTTTAACAAAGCTAATTCCTTCAGATGCATTCATAATTTGGTAGCTTTCTGCAGTTACAACCAGTTCTTCCAGTTGCGCGGTGGATGGTGCTAATGTTATTGCTAAAAAATTCTGATTCAGTGGCAATATTCTAAACTCCCTGGAATAGAACCCGATGTAAGAAGCTTCGATTGTAATAGAATCTCCCGGCAGATTGAGCAAAGTAAAGTAACCCTCAACGTTAGTTACGGCACCCTTACCGGTTTCCTTTATTTTCACAGTTGCGTAAGGCAGCGACTCGCCATTTTCTTCATTCTTAATAATTCCTGCCACGATAAATGTTTGTGCCATTGATTGACCCAGAGCACAAAGACCAAGGAGAAGATTCAGGAAATATTTCGGCAGATTCATTCCGGTGATAAAAATAAGCGGTTTAGTTGGGAAAAGCCTCGATTGTAGAACTTAACAAAGATTGTCCATCATGGTTTCGCGCCACCACAAACTAAATTTCACGATCTTTATTTAAATTCCACCAAAATTCAGAGGTCATGAAACATTTGTTTTTATTTCTGTTTGTTGCCGGTTGTAGTTCGGCGCAAATGAACCGCGATCCGGCAGCCATGGAAATAATTACTTCGGATATAGATAATTTCTGGAATGCCTTTGAGGCGGCAAAGCCTGAATTTAACCCGGAAGTATTTCAAAAATTGTATTTAGATCCCGGCTCTAAGGGAGTAGAAGGATTCATGGATAATAGAATTCGAAATGCCGAACATCTGGCAAAAGTGGTTAAAAGTCACGAGAAGTATTTTGCTTCCCTTAAACCCAGTACTGATAGCATATTGCAATTCAAAAATGAAATTGCGGAAAGCGTTAAGAATATGAAAGAATTGTATCCGGATGCGGTGTTCCCTCCAGTTTATTTTGTTATCGGCGCTATGAACTCCGGTGGCACAACCTCCAGGCAAGGTTTGATTATCGGTGCTGAAATGCATGGACTCAGACCTGATACACCAAAGGAAGAACTAAATGATTGGTTGGTAACTGTAATTAAGCCGATGAGCCATGTACCACACATAGTTGCCCATGAACTTATTCATTACCAGCAAAAATACCGGTCCCGAACGCTCCTTGAACAGAGCATCAAAGAAGGTTCCGCGGATTTGCTCGCGGAATTAATTTCCGGTAAACACATCAATAAATTTGCTCACACTTTTGCAAATCCCAGGGAAAAGGAATTATTTAAAGAATTCAAAGAAAAAATGGATGGTAAGGATTTTACAGGATGGTTGTATAGTTCAATGGAGGGAAGACCTAACGACCTAGGTTATTGGATGGGCTATAAAATCAGTAAATCTTACTATGATCAAATTCCTGATAAGAAACAAGCCATTCACGATATCCTTACTATCCGGGACTTTCACGAGTTTCTTGAACGAAGCAGGTACGCACAAAAATTCAATTAACTCCATCTGCTTTTTTTAAAACCATCTTCCAGGGATAAAGTCAGGAGCACACTAATATAAATCAAAGGCAAAAGCAGCAGAATTTTTAGCATCGTGTAGACACCAAGACTCCAGATAAAAAACGTCGCCCCTAACACGGCTAATATTGTTACTACGTAACCCAGGTAAAAGAGGAATTTTTCTGTCATCGGTTTCATTTCTCTTTCTTTCCAAATAAGATCAACAATTTCCGGGTCGGAAAAAATGATCAAAATCAGTCTCTTGCAACATGATTTTGTGTCATTGCTTCAGAACTCAATCTGATAATTGGCTATTAATCCCTCTTTTGCATTTGAATTATTTGACTAGAATTTTATAAGGAACAGCTTATTTTTAATATTAAGAATTTTAATAATGAAATTAAAAACTATTCATATGATTAATAGTATGGTCAGCGACAAAATCATGAATATTGTAACAATTTTTTATGACGCTGGAATGAAAAGTCGAATTCTGATTGCCGCTTTCTCTTTGCTTACTGTGAGTTTGCAAGCACAGAATGTTGTGAAAATTAACCGGGTACAATTACTGGTTGAAATTGACGGAAATCCATTTGAAACCGCGTGGGAACAAATTGATCCCCTTCCGGTAACCATGTACACCCCTGTTTTTGCCGGAGAAATGACAGAGAAAACTGAAATCCGTGTTGCCTATGACAACAACTACATCTATGCATCAGGCAGGTTCTATGATTCGCAGCCATCAAAAATACTTGGCAACAGCATGATTCGGGACGTTGACAAGGGGGGAGACTTTTTCAATTTCCTGATAGACTCGTATGACGACAATCAAACTGTTTTAGGATTCAGCCTAACTCCCTCAGGCAGCAAAATAGATACGGAAATCAATAATGATGCTGAGGGTGATTTTGCATTATTTTACAACGTTAACTGGAATTCATTTTGGGAGGGTAAAGTTACCCGAAATGAAAAGGGATGGTTTGCAGAGATGCGCATTCCTTTTACTTCTCTTAAGTTTGAGGATAAGGATGGCCAGGTTCAATTTGGAATTATTGTTCACAGGTTAATAGGCCGAAAAAATGAGCGCCATGTTTTCCCTGCTATCAGGCCTGATTGGGTTTCAGGTGCGTGGAAAGCCAGCCAGGCTCAAACAATTCTGATGGAAGGAATTAGAAAGAAGAGTCCATTATATGTCACTCCTTATTTATTGGGCGGTTACCAGATGGATTATGATGCTTATCCGGATGTTACAACACAAAATAAAAAATTTCGCAAGGAAGCGGGAATAGATGTGAAATGGGGAATTTCCAATAATGTGAACCTTGATGCAAGCATTAATACTGATTTTGCCCAAATTGAGGCAGATGATCAGCAGGTAAATCTTAGCCGCTTTTCACTCTTCTTTCCGGAAAAGCGACAATTCTTTCAGGAACGATCCGGAACATTTAATTTCGCAACAGTTGGCAATGACCGGTTGTTCTATAGCCGTGTCATTGGTATTCATCCCAGTGGAAAACCGGTGCGAATGTACGGAGGCATACGATTAACTGCCCGGGCTAAGGGCTGGGATGTTGGACTGATGGATGCTCAAATTATGGCCGACGACTCCATTCCATCACAGAATTTTGGTGTTCTGCGCATAAGAAAGTCTGCCATCAATAAAAACTCATTTGTTGGAGGAATTTTTTCTTCCAGGATTGATGATGATGGAAGTACTCAACTAACTTATGGCCTTGACGCCACAGTTAATCTTGTTGAATCTAACTTCCTTACTTTAAAAGTTGGGCAATCGGCGGACCTGGCTTCGTCATATGAATTCGGAAACCGTGCCTTCGGTTATTTATTGTCTGAGAATAGAAATTCCAACGGACTGGGTTATCAGCTTGAGCTTGCATACTACGGTAAAGATTTCAATCCTTCGTCAGGTTTCATTGCGCGGCGCGGAGTAGTTTTTTCTAAATTGATGTTACAGTACGGGTTTTTTTTCACAAGTTCAAAAATCAGAAGTATAACTCCTTTCATTGTTCATAATAATTATCACAGCTCTTCAAACTATAATCTGGAAACCACGTCATCATCTGCAGGAGTTAGATTCACAGCAAAGACAGGTGCACGGTCGGAGATTTTTATCAACCGGAATTATGATTCGTTCAGTGAACCTTTCAATTTATCCGAAGAAGTGGTGATCACTGCCGGTGATTATACTTTCTATAGCGTAACAGGTAATTACACGATGTTTGACGGAAACAGACTCAGATTTGCTTTAAACCTTGAGGGTGGTAAATTCTATGGCGGAAATCGATACTCAATAATGTTAAGTCCCATTTGGACTGTCAATAAGTATTTTGATTTAGGTTTTGACGCGATTTACAATCGGGTAGAGTTTGATGGCCGCGATTTTGAGGGGAACATTGCCCGGATTAGAATTACGCTGGCTCTGAACACCCATTTGTCTTTTAATGGATTTCTTCAATGGAATCAGACTCAGGATTTATCAGGTATAAATCTGAAGCTGCGCTACAATTGGAATGATGGCAAGGATTTGTTCGTGGTTTATAATGAAAATACCCACAATAATGATCCGGAAGTTCCGCGAGTGGAAAACCGCGCCCTGCTATTAAAGTATATCTATACGTTTTCTAAAAAATGAGAAAGTTTTAGTAAAGGAAACCAAATAACCGGAGGAGGATTCGAATTTTTGTATCCTACAAACAAATGCAATCAATAAGTAATTTATTTCGCAATTCCTGCAAGATTTTATGTCCTCAATTACAAAATTTACGGATAATTTTATGTAATGCACTACATAATTAATGATTTAGCGCTCTAAGTTGTAGCTTCGGGGAACTTATAAATACGATGAAAGCTTATCTTCTTACCAGGCATGGTAAACCTGAGGTTCTTAAAATTCATGAAGTACCCGAGCCCCAAATACTTCCGGATAAAGTAAAAATCCGCGTGATGTTTATTGGAATTAATTACGCGGAAATTCTTTCAAGACGCGGACTATACCGGTGGGCGCCAAAACGACCTTATATCCCCGGATTGGAAGGCATGGGTGAAGTTATTGAAGTGGGCTCTAAAGTTGAACATGTTAAACCCGGGCAGAAGGTAATTTTCGGTTCGCAATTCGGAAGTTATGCCGAAGTGATTTGTGCAGACATGCATCTTGTCTTCCCAGTTTTCAGCCAATTTGCTTTGGAAGAAAATGGTGCATTCCTGGTTAATTTCCTCACTGCCTGGGTGGCCCTCGTGAAATTGGGGAAAATCAAATCAGCTGACAAGGTTTTAATACAAGCAGCCGGGGGTGGAGTGGGTACTGCAGCTGTGCAGATAGCAAAAGGCTTCGGATGTGATATTTTTGGTACAATTGGATCCGATCACAAGATCGAACTGATCCGGAACCTGGGTGTTGCTCACCCCATCAATTATAATAAAGTTGATTTTTATCAATTCATTAAGGAAAAAGTGGAGGGTGTTGACCTGGTACTGGAAGTTGTTGGCGGAGATGTTTTTAAGAAGAGTCTGGACTTACTTAACCCTTTTGGAAGATTAGTTGTAATTGGCTATGCAGGTATTCCTTTTAAGAAATTCAACCCCTATACCTGGTGGCTTACATGGAAACATGCGCCAAAAGTAAACATTCTGAAAATGGTGCAGCGAAGTTATAGTATTTCGGGTTCGCATCTTGGTTACCTTTCTGGGAACTCAAAAGTAGCGGTTGAAGTTGAGATGGAGCTCAGAAGATTTGTACAAGAAAAAAATCTTAAACCGGTAATAGGTAAGATTTTTGATTTTGATCACTTACCTGATGCACATGCCTTTATGGAGTCAAGGCAAAGTACCGGTAAATTGCTGGTGAAAGTATAATTCTCTGTTTCTGCATATATTGAAGGTATAAACTCCTTTGCTGAGTCTTCAGCAAATTTTACCTCTTTTTGAAGTCTAATCTGATTTAGCAAGCCGATTTCATATTTAGTGCCCGCCTCATAACTGTTATAGAAACCACAAGAATATTTTTTCCTGCTTCCATCAGTTTTCTTTAGGAACGATTCTTTTGAAACTTTAAGGTAAAATTCACTATTTTAGATTAGACTAAAGGCTACCGGTATGAAAAAATTACTTACATTCTCAATAACATGTATCTCCATCACTACAATTTGTTATGCGCAAATTCCCACCGATAAAGAATTGCAAATCAAAATGGCTGTAATGGCCGGACCTGAAGAATTGCGTGCTGATGCAACAGTTATGGGTTTTAATGAGAAGGGTGAATTGGAAATAATTCGCGAGGGCAGTAATGAATTAATCTGTCGATCTGATGATCCCGGAAGCCCGAATTTTGAAACTGTTTGTTATCATAAGGATCTGGAACCATTCATGGCAAGGGGCAGGGAATTGAGAGCAGACGGGAAAGGCGGGCAGGAAATATTTGACACTCGCGAAGCAGAAGCTAAGTCTGGAGAATTGAAAATGCCTGACAAGCCGGCTACATTACATATTTTATATGGCGGCACAGATGTGACCTATGATGCAGCCGCCAATACATTGAACAATGTTCAGTATAGATATGTAATCTATGTTCCCTATGCTACGGAAGAATCAACCGGATTACCGCTTAAGCCAAACGGTCCCGGCCATCCCTGGTTGATGCATCGTGGAACTCATGGCGCTCATATAATGATAACTCCGCCAAAGAATTAGCGTAAAAGATGGAACTCAACTGTTGTGGGGCAGACACCTAGGGATATCCGCACTAAAAAAAATGTTACATTTAGGGATTCTAAAGATTGAAATATGGGGACAGCGGAATTAAAATTGAATTTACACAAAATAGTGGACAGGATTGAGGACGAACGGCTGCTGCGAGCCATCTTCAGCTTTCTAAGTCAACGTGAAAAATCGGAAGAAAGCAGAATGTGGAATTCGTTAACAGAAGAACAAAAAAAGGAAGTCTTAAAAGCTTACGATGAGTCCGAAGACGATTCCAGCCTAATTAATGACGAGGATGCTTGGAAGAGTCTCAAATGAGACTCTTCTGGACAAAGAAGGCCAGAACCAGACTGGCAGAAATCCTGCACTATATCGAAGAGGAGTTCGGGGAAGCTGCCCGGCAACAATTCAGGAGCAGGACCCACGAGTTTACGAATTTGCTAAAGGAATTTCCTGAAATGGGCTCTCTTGAAATACGAGACAAGAAAATAAGGGGATTCCAAATTACCAAACAAACAAGAGTTTTCTACCGACTAAAGAACGATAAGATAACCATTCTTACATTTTTCGGTTCGCGGCAGGATCCAAAAAAGTAACCGCGTTAGCCTCCCTGCCTTAACTTAATTGAATTGCCCCTACCGCCTCCTGCTAATCCCCGCAATGAATACGTGAATGAAAACAGAAAATAGCGGCTGAGCGCATTTATTCTTTCTTCCTGAATATAATTCAAGTCGCTGTTTCTGTTGATTCCGGTGTTCTGATTTAACAAATCAAATCCATACGCACGCAATTCTCCACGATCATTCTTCAGAAAAGTTCGGCTTATGTAAGCATGCAACAATGGAATGGCCTGCTCATCCTGAAAAGCATCACCCCGGTAAAGCATATAATTTAACTCTGCATTAAAAGTCCACTTTTTGAGATATATGCTGAGTTCTGAAAAATAATTCTGATTAGTGAAATTCTGATCCAATTCATCGTTCTCTGAGTACCGGGTTTGATTAAAAGTCCACCGTGTACCTACCCTGAAATCGTAATGTTCTTTTTTGATGTTTTCAATTGCAAGACTCGCTGTACTAATATACCTGTTTGCATTATTTTCCAACTGATTCACATACACAATGCTTTTGCTCGCCATCGAATTACCTGAAAGGTTTATTTTACTGCGAATGAATTTCAATGGCGTACCAAAATTCAAAAAAGCCATAATGTTGTAATCATAATCCACATTCAATGGCTGAGTAACCCTTCTGAATAAAGAGTCTACATAAGTAGCATTGGTTATCTTGTTTTGAATGTAAGTGCCGTTTACATTCAGAAACAGGTTGATAAAGTTAAACGAATCAAACATACTGTAATGAAGGCCGGCTCTGTGGCTATATTGGGGTTTCAAATCCGGGTTGCCCTGGTAAATGTTAAGGGGATCAGAATTATCAACCAATGGTTGCAATTGCTCCAGAGACGGTTCGCGAAGGTTGGTTGAATACCTCAAATCCAGATTACTTGAATTTGAAAGTGATAATCGATAAGATGCCGATGGCAGAAGATTAAAGAATCCCCTGGAAAGTTGCGCATTATCATCAATCTGACCTTTCAGTTTTGAATTCTGAACATCAAGGCGCGCCCTGATATTGGAGTTTTCCCGGCTGCGCATGTAGGTAATTCCACCCTGGTGGTAATAGTAATCCCTGTTATAACCTGTACTCAGCGTTGGATTAAAGACTTCATCATTTACTACTACGTCATAAAATTCTTTGCCGACATCTGTTGTATAATTCTGATATTCATAATTTATTTCCAGGTAGTTTCTTCTCCCCAGGGGTTCAGTGTATGAAACCTGACCACCATAATCCAGTTTGTCTGATTTGCCAATTTGATTTTGGTTCAGGTTGGCAGAATTAAATACCGGACCATAAAAGTTTGTTTCTGAAGTCAGGAAATTCCGGTTATCATCACTGCCCATGTCAACCTGAAGCCTGGTAACAAAGTTTCTGCCAAGATCACCAAATCGCTTCCGGTAAATTAAGTTGGCATTAACATTTCCTGCATCTCCTGAGGCATTATTAATAGCTGCAGATGAGTTACTCAGTTGTTCCATTGTATCATAGGTGAGGGATCCATCCCATTTATCACTGTTGCCCCTGTTGAATGACATGTTCGTTCTGAAAGAGATATCCTGGGTATTATCCAGCTTCGTGTTCAGATTTAAATTCAGGCGATGATTGTAATTGCCGGTTTTAGTTTGGGTTTCCTGAAAGCTGTCAAAAGATTCGTCATCAAGGAAATTGGTTCTGGAAATATTTTTCAGAAGTTCATTATTAATATGGTTAAAGAAATAACTGCCGTAGAGTTTTGTGTCTTGGGATAATTCTGTATTGAGGTTAATCCCCCCCATTTGGGAAGTGGCAATCCCGGTTGAAGAGTTGCTGCCCGATCCACTTCCTCCCATCCGAATAACCCGCATGCCACCCATCATTCCTCCAAGCCCGCCAGCCATACTCAGGAATTCATTATTGCTGTATGATTGCTGATTTATATTATTCAAATTTCCAATTACAGAAAGCTGCATTCCTTTTCTGAATCGATTTATATTTCCCTTGAAGTTGTACCTGGCATCGGTTCCATATCCGGCTGTAACATTTCCAAAATATCCTTTATTGCGTCCTTCTTTCAAGCTCAGGTTTATGGTTTTCTCCCGTTCCCCGTCATCAATTCCGGTAAATCTTGACATCTCAGACAGATCATTGTAGACCTGGACTTTATCAACAGCATCTGCCGGAAGATTTTTTGTGGCTATCCGCGTATCATTTCCAAAGAATTCCTTTCCATCCACCAGCACTTTCTTAACTTCTTCACCCTGGGCTTTAACAGTTCCATCGGCATCGACCTCTACACCTGGTAGTTTCCTTAAAAGGTCTTCCACCAAATCATTGGGCTTAGTTTTAAAGGAGCCCGCATTATATTCAATGGTATCTTTTTTAATTTGTATTGGTATAGCCGGAGCATAAATATCCACAGCATCCAGAAGCTGCGATTTTGAAGACAAGATGATGTTACCAAAATCAAAAATTCCATTTTCAGAATTTACTTCCACTTTCTTATGATAGGTGGCATAACCCATATAACTTATCTGAAGTATGTATTCATCGGGTTTAATTCTTTTAAAAGTAAAAACGCCGTCCTTATTTGTTACTGTAAATGAATGCATCAGTGAATCACGAGCCTGGAGTAGAATTACGGTCGCTGCGGATAAGGTTGTTTTTGATGAATCTTTTACCACTCCAGTTAATTCCAGGTTCGAATCCTGACCTTTTGCCTGGAAAAATCCGCAGAAGAGGATGATAATTAGTCCCTGCTTCATTTTACTCGTGGTCGATTATCATTCTTGTTCTTCCCTTACCTCCATACATTTCCTCCATTTCTTTCATTTTCTCCGCACGGATTTTTTCAAATTCTTCGCGTGAAACATTTTTCCCTTTATTCGGAGCAACAATAAGTTTCTCTTCCACATTATTGAGATTGATGTTTGTTGCTGTAAATATTCTTTTTCCTCCTTCAAGAGAAAGCTCAAGAATTAAACCGGGAAGATTTCCATATTTGTCTGGTCCTGCAGGTACGGGAATTTGAGTCGTAAACCAGGCCTCAATAACACCTGCGGTGTCTTCGATCGTAGCCTTCATTACTGTATAATCCAAAATCGTTTTTATTTCACCGGTAATTTTCCACGCAAATTCCACTTTTGGCTCCGAGATTATGAAGTCTTTGCTCATAAATTCAATCTTCTCTACTGTTTTACCTTTAGCTATGTTCCTGAAGAATTCGTTATTTGCCTCTTTCATTTTAATCGCAACATTTCCTCCGGAAGCACTGGTGAAATTCATTTCATTGGCACTCTGTTTTTCCAGATTTTCGTATTTCAAAAAAATACTGGCATCAGCGGTAAAGAGCAGTTGCTTGTAAGTAGACACCTGTGAAGGAATCATAGATTTCATTTCTTCACTTCTTGCAT
Organism: Cyclobacteriaceae bacterium; assembly: GCA_036397995.1. Lineage (GTDB taxonomy): Bacteria > Bacteroidota > Bacteroidia > Cytophagales > Cyclobacteriaceae > DASWHX01. The sequence goes on along the minus strand of DASWHX010000071.1, from coordinate 2,769 downwards.
CATTACCAAAATTAAATTGAAGTTGTCTGGTTTCTTCATAAATGATAGTACCCTGGGTACTTTGAGCAAAAAGGGTGGACTGACCCAGAAATAAGGCGAACAGATATATTTTTTTCATATAGATAATATTTTATTTTATTCAAAGTTCACTTCTGTGAAGCAAAACCTACTGCCAAAAGTTGTTATTAGATGTTATTAATTGTTAAAATTACTCCGGAATTTAAAAAGTGTTTCACCTCTTATGACCAATCCTATGCTTAAAAACCTCCTGATTACATTCATTTGTCTGTTAGTATCATCCGGTGCTCCGGCACAACCGGGAGATCCTGATGGAATGCCTGGCAAGTCGGTCGTTATACTTTTTAGGCATGGTGAAGTCAATCCCCCGCCTTATACTGATAATCCTCCAAATCCAAACCTAAATGAAATTGGTAAAGAAAGAGCTCAGCTTCTGGCAAGCCTGGTTAAGAATGCAGGTGTAACAAAGATTTACTGCACTGATCTGAATCGAACGAAAGAAACAGTAGAGCTAATTCGCCAATTGTTTGGGCTGGAGTTTACTTTTTATGGAGTAAAGGATATGGGGGTAATTGCCGAAGAAATGAAGTCAAAGCCCGGAGTCTACCTGGTTAGCGGCCATAGTAATACTACGCCCGATATGGTACGGTTACTTGGCGGTGATCCAGGCGAACCAATAAATGAGAACGAATTCGACAGGTTATATATTTTAACCATTATTGGTGGGAATGCATCTTCGGTGATGTTGAGATATGGAAGGCCATACTCGAAGTAATGATAATTTCCCGATCGATGACTTTCGGTAAGAAAGTTATCGCTTTCAATAAGTCGTTGAGTAAGGACCTTAATGTTCCGGGTTCAGTTAAAATCCTTGATCCATTCTCTAAACCGGCAATTCGTTCTTTAAGTGAGCAATTCTATAATAAGTTTTATAATGACAGTAACTCACGAATATTTATCCTGGGTATTAATCCCGGAAGATTCGGTGCCGGAGTAACCGGAATTCCTTTTACAGATCCAATTAATCTTGAAAAATACTGTGGCATCAGCAACGATTTGGATAAAAGGCATGAATTGTCTTCTGTTTTTGTATTTGATTTTATAAACGCTTTTGGAGGCAGCACAAAATTTTACAATACATTCTTTATTACTGCCGTTTGCCCGCTTGGGTTTACTCAGGAAGGCAGGAATATTAATTACTACGATAATAAAAAACTTCAGGATTCAGTTGAAACCTTCATCATTCAAAAAATGAAAACACAACTTAATTTTGGAGCCTGTCGCGGCACCGCGATTATTATGGGAGAGGACAAAAATTATAAATACTTTTCAGCTCTAAACAAGCAGTATAATTTTTTTCAGGAATTGATTCCACTTGCGCATCCGCGGTATATCCTGCAGTATAAGAGAAAGCAAATGAAGAAATATCTTAATGATTACCTGTCGGCGCTTTCGAAATCAATCGCGCTGTTTAATCCTTAAACTTTTTTAACATACACTGCCTGATCCTTCAGGTTGGTGTACGCCAGGTTTAAGTAGAAGGGATGAGATTCTCTTCTTTTACGGTTAGACCGAATCCACACTTCAGCAACTCCATTTTCCCTGGCAAATAATTCAACCCGGTTAATTAACATCTTTCCAATTCCTTTGCCACGGGATTTTGCAGAAACCACCAGTCCAAAAACTTCTATCATAGACTCCATCATTACCCAACATGTTTTTGCCGCGTGACACCATCCTAGCACCTGCTCCCCTTCCTTTGCTACCCAGACCTTGTGATCTGGCTTCTCCTTAATTATATTCATATTTTGAGTCACCTTTGCCCGGGTAATTGGATAGCCAAGTTCGGTACTCAAATCAGCAATGGACGAAATGTGTCGCTCATCAGCTTCTTCAATCTTTATATTCATATATCTTTATTTGAAAACTCCATTTGACAAATTCCATTTTCTGAATTTCTGATTTTTTAACCACTTTGTTTATCTTTTGTGTGTAGAAATTTTGAGAAAGCGATCTTCTGATTGTCAATCATCACTACCAAAAGCAAACAAATATTAACCGAAGTCTCCATATAATTTGCTTTCAGAAAATTTGTACCTTATAGCCCGAATAACACAACTTTATTTCAAAAATGAAAAATTTTCTAACATTCGTTATATGTTTAGCTTCAGTGAGTCTGTATGGTCAGGAGCTTGAAGGCGATAAAATTAATACTGATAAGGGAGATTTAATTATCCGGCCCGTTCAGCATGGTTCTTTTGTTATGAAGTGGGACAATTTGATAATTTATGTTGACCCATATGGCGGTGAAGAATTCTATAATGAATTACCCGCTCCGGATGTCATTATCATTACGGATATACATGGCGATCACATGAATAAAACTACGCTGGAGATTCTGGATGTCAGCAAAGCCTCTTTCATTGTTCCAAAAGCCGTTGAAGAACAGCTCGATGAAAAATTTAAAACAAACCTGAAAATCCTTAATAATGGTGAGTCCGTTAAAATCGTTGGATTTGATATTTTAGCAATCCCTATGTACAACCTTCCTGAATCGGAAGACTCACGTCATACAAAAGGAAGAGGGAATGGATATGTGCTGACGATAGGAGGCAAGAAAGTTTATATTTCAGGAGACACGGAAGACATTCCTGAAATGCGGGCATTGAGAAATATTGATATAGCTTTCGTGTGCATGAACCAACCTTTTACTATGGAAGTTGAACAAGCAGCCGATGCGGTGCTGGAATT
>DASWHX010000070.1:0-25446 GCA_036397995.1 Cyclobacteriaceae bacterium | reverse complement strand
AACCTTTCTTTATTTCCTTTTCCCACAACTTTTAGAAAACCAATGTCTGAATGCAAATTGGAAAGGGTGAGATTTATTAATTCTGAGACGCGAAGTCCCGATGAATACAAGGTTTCAATCATTGCCCGGTTACGGGCTCCTTCGGCAGTAGATAAGTCGATGGCATTCAATAAATTCTCAATCTCATGAAAGCTAAGCGTATCGGGTAATTTCCTCCCCAGCCTGGGTCCCTCAATTAATGCCGTTGGATCTTGTTTAATAAGGTCTTCAAATAAAAGGTACTTAAAAAAAGATTTCAAACCAGACAACATTCTTGCCTGACTAAATGCGGACATTCCTAATTCATTTAAGAACTCCAGGTGGTTAATCAGATCTATATTTGTAACTTCAGTTGGTCCACGCTTCACATTGGAGATTTCCAGAAACTGTCTTAGCTTTACGACGTCATGAGTATATGCCTCGATGGAATTATCCGAAAGCGATCTTTCCAGCTTCAAATAATTTTTAAAATGAGTTATGGTGTTGTCCCAGGACATTGTTCTCCAAATTACTAAGAATGAAAATAATAATCATCAATGGACCTAATTTGAATTTGGTGGGAACGCGTGAGCCTTCTGTGTACGGAACTAAATCCTTTGACAATTATTTCAGGGAATTAGCTAAGGAATTCAGCGACACAACGCTTGAGTATTACCAATCAAACGTGGAGGGAGAATTAATCAACAAATTGCAGGAAGTTGGTTTCACCTATGATGGAATAGTGCTGAATGCTGGCGGTTATTCTCATACCTCAGTTGCCATTACTGATGCAATTGCAGCGATTGAAACTCCTGTAATTGAAGTACATATCAGCAACATTCATGCACGGGAAGAGTTCCGCCACGAAAGTTTGTTATCTAAAAATTGCGCCGGGGTTATTACCGGGCTTGGATTAGATAGTTACCGGCTGGCTATAGTATATTTAATAATGAAAGTCTGATGGTAAGTTTTTACCCGGGACCAAGTCGAGTACATTCTCAGATTCCAGAGTATTTTCAGGATGCATATAATTCCGGGGTTCTAAGTATGAATCACCGTAGCCCTGAATTCATGGAGTTGTACAGGAATACTGTCGCCCTGTTGCATGAGAAATTAAATATTCCAAAATCTTATAAAATATTTTTCACTACCTCCGCCACAGAAAACTGGGAAATACTTGCACAATCGCTGACGAAAAAATCTTCAGCCCACTTTTATAATGGCGCTTTTGGTGATAAATGGTACAAATACGCCAATTATCTTCATCCTGGCTGCTCAAAATTTGAATTTGGCGTAAATGATTCTATAGACATTAGAAAATTGAAGATTCCTGCCAAAACCGAAATGCTTTGTTTTACCCACAATGAAACCGCTAATGGAACACAAATTGAATCAGGAATTCTCAGTGTTGCGCGGAAGAAATTCGCAACTTCGCTTATTTGTGTTGATGTTACATCTTCGATGGGCGGGATTGAGCTGAATTTTAGATTGGGAGATGCCTGGTTTGCTTCGGTTCAGAAATGTTTTGGGTTGCCGGCAGGGATGGGAATACTGGTTTGCTCCCCGGCTTTAATTGAAAGAAGCGGAAAAATTGGAGAAAAAGGAAGGTATAATTCATTCAATTTTATTTTTCAGAATAGCCAGAAGTGGCAAACTCCATTTACTCCCAATGTTTCAAATATTTACTTATTAAACAGGGTGTTGAAGAATTCAGACAATATTAAGCAAATTGAACAAAAGCTTAATTCAAGGTATGAAAGTTGGGTAGAAATTTTTACCCAAACGAAAGCATTTCAGTTCTTTGTAAAAAATGATGAGGTTAGAAGCCGGACGGTTCTTGCTATCGAGGGTGCGCCTAAAGCAATCGGGGAGGTGAAACTATTGGCTAAAAAGGAAGGGTTTCTTTTGGGAAGTGGATATGGAGAGTTAAAAGAAAGTACCTTCAGAATTGCCAATTTTCCAGCGCTACTTGATATTGAAGTAAATGGCTTGCAAAAATTTTTCAAAAACAATTATTTGTGATAACCATATATACTGACGGAGCATCCAAAGGAAATCCCGGGCCAGGAGGCTATGGGGTAGTATTAAAATTCAATGGACGCAGAAAAGAAATAAGTGAGGGATTTAAGCTTACCACTAATAATCGGATGGAATTACTTGCCGTAATTGCCGGGCTTGAAGCATTGAAGTCAAATAAATATCCGGTAAAAATTTATTCTGATAGTAAATATGTTGTTGAAGCTGTAGAAAAAAAATGGGTTTGGACCTGGATAAGAAAAGGATTCAAGGGGAAAAAGAATGAAGATCTATGGAGGAGGTTTATTCCATTGTTTGAAAAATATAAACCGAAATTTATCTGGATAAGAGGTCATTCGGGAAATACCGAAAATGAACGGTGTGATGAATTGGCTGTTGATGCCGCTGCGGGGAGAAGTCTGAAAAAAGATAAAGGTTACGAAAATTCAATGAATGTGGATTCCGGGCTGGGTATATAGTTTTCAGCTATTACTTTTTTGGTTTTATTTCCTCTTCAATAAAAACAAATCCTTCTTTATAAAGCTCCGTTAGCACTGGTTCATAAATTTCCGCTTCAATAGGTATTTTTACCCCACTGCTTTTAATTTTTCCGGTAGCTATTAGTTTTGTCGCGATTCCCATTGGCAGGCCAACAGTTTTAGACATGGCAGTATTTATCCTGTCATCACCAACGGCAACCATCGTTGCATGGATTTGGCGCATTTTGGCTCCTTCAAGAAAATTAAATTTATGCCACATCACAATCATATCCTTTTCTTCCTGATCCAATGTCCAAACTTTCTTCAGTATATGCTCCAGGATTTGCGCCGGCGTTCCTTTATCCAGACCCACAAGTTCATTACTGAAGAAGCCAGCCCACCTCAACTTGTTCATTTCGTCTGATTCCAAATCCAGGTTCATGTAATGGGCAAGTTTCAATTCAATGGAGTCATCAGGAATATAGGGTAAGAAAGAATTGATAAACTGTCTATGGGTCATTTTACCCACTTCTTCCAATACATAAGAGTCGTCACAGGCACCAAGCTGCACGAAAATGTTCCATGCTTTACAAAAACCTTGTCGTCGAAATGTGCCTCTGTACATGGTGCGGATATCATCAAGACCGTACACATGCCGGTAACCGAGCGAATCCCGGTTAGCATATCCCTCAAAATATCCGTAACCAGGTATATGTACCACCTCTGTCCGCCTGAATATCTTATGGTGGGGTATGTATTTATACCGCCCCTCTTGCAAGAACTTCACGCCACCCGTACCTGCCAGTACCACATTTCTGGGATTCCAGGTGAATTTATATTGCCAGGGATTATCCACATTATCATTCGGAGCCAGCAGCCCGCCGGTAAAAGACTCAAATCCAACTATCTTGCCGCCATTATTTCTAATCCGGTCAATAACTTTCATTGCCGACATGTGGTCAATTCCCGGATCCAGGCCGCATTCATTCAGTAAAAGAAGTCCTTTATTCTTAGCTTCCGCATCCAATTCTCTTATTTCCGCGGAAGCATAAGAAGCGGTTAAAAGATGTTTGTTAAAATGCACACATTGTCGCGCCACTTCCGGATGGAATTTCATCGGAAGCATGGAAAGTACGATGTCGGCGCGTGAAATTTCCGCTTCTTTTTGTAGCGTATTGGTGAAATCAAATGATACAAACCGGGCATCCATGCCTCCGGCCTTGCTTTTGGCGGTCTCAATATGCGAATCTGCAATTGTCACCTCCCATGAATGCTCACCGGAATTTCTTAGTAAATAATCAATGAGGGTTGATGAGGACCTGCCTGCCCCAATTACCAGAATTTTGGTCATATCAAAAATTGGAAATTTATTTGCTGCGGCATCCAAGATATAGGATTTGAAAGAGGCTTTCCAAATATTGCGGACAAAATAATTTAACTTGCTCTTGAGGCAAAGCCAATAGAATGGATAATAAGCTCAGGTTAAGTTTTGAGTATGATTTGTTTGATAACGAAGATGAACTTTTCAATGATTGGAAACTTTTGTTGGTGAAGGCCCGGGAAGTTATGACCAATGCTTATTCACCCTATTCGAATTATAAGGTTGGCGCCGCTTTGCTACTGGAAAATGGAGAAATAGTGACCGGTTCCAACCAGGAAAACGCCGCTTTTCCTTCAGGACTTTGTGCTGAAAGGGTTGCTTTCTTCGCGGCTGGATCTGCGCATCCGGGAGTAGCGATTAAACGCGCAGTGGTTGTAGCGCGAAAGCCTGGCAATAATAATCTGGAGGTGGCGGCACCTTGTGGCGGCTGTCGCCAGGTTATGCTTGAATATGAATTAAAACAAGAAAAGCCCATTCAGCTCCTGTTAGTTTACAAGAATTCCAAATTCCTTGTTGCCAGTAGTATAGAAAGCCTGGTACCACTCTCCTTCAATAAACATAATCTGGAATGACTGTAAAAGTAAGTCGTAAGTCTGTAAAATTAAGTCGTAAGTCGTAAAATTAAGTCGTAAGTCGTAAAAAAGTCGTAAGTCGGAAGTCTCTTTTACTTTGCTAATGATTTTATTAAGCCTCGCAATACTCTCGATATTTCATTGGCCTTTTGGAGCAAAATTTCCTTTTGTTCATAATCTAAATAGGCCAACCGGTAGGCCAGGTAAAGCATTGATTTTACTTCGCTGCAAGAGCTAATTGAAATAAAAAGAAAACGCGAAAACTCCGCATCACTCTGCCTGTCAAATCCTTCTGCAATATTGTTGGATACAGAAACTGCGGCACGACAAATTTGATCTTTGAAACCAAAATCTTTCGAGTTTCGAAAAACAGAATATATCTCAACGGCTAAATCCTGACCTTTCTGCCAAGCTATTAAATCTTCAAATCTTTGAATTCGCATAAATCTCTAGCGACAGTTCATTGCAAATTCAGCAGAACACCGCACATTAATTGGGATTAATATCCCTTTCAATGGTGATCATGTAACAACTTACGGACTTATGACTTATGACTTACGACTTACGACTTACGACTTACGACTTATGACTTATGACTTATGACTTACGACTTACGACTTACGACTTACGACTTATTTACGACTTTTTAACGACTTACGACTTTCTATTAACAATGGTTGAAGAAGCCTGATCTTTTGGAAATACCAGCATATCTGCTATAACTACATGTGCGGGTCTTGTTATGGCAAAGAGAATGCAATCAGCGATGTCTTCAGGAGTAAGCGGCTCATATCCCTGATAAACGCCGGAAGCCTTTTCTTCATCACCTTTAAATCTTACCCGCGCAAATTCAGTTTCCACCAAACCAGGATTGATAGCCGTAACTTTAATTCCATGTTCATTCAAATCAATTCTCATTCCCCGGTTGATGGCATCCACCGCAAATTTTGATGCGCAATAAACATTACCACGAGGATAAACTTCCTGCCCGGCCACTGAACCGATATTGACAATATGACCGGATTTTCTTTCAATCATTCCAGGTATAATTACCCGCGATACATATAGCAAACCTTTAATATTAATATCTATCATTGCATCCCAATCATTCAAATCTCCTTCCTGTATAAAACTCAATCCATGGGCATTTCCTGCATTATTTACCAGGATATCAATTTTCCGCCAACTTGCCTGCAATGATTCCAAAGATTTTTTTACAGCTTCTTTGTCGCGAACATCAAAAGATAATGTAATAACACCGGTCTTGCCACTGAGTTCCCCTTTCAATTCCTCCAATCTGTCTTCTCTTCTTCCACAGCAAATCAGTTCAATGTTATTTTCAGCAAAAAGCCTCGCGGTTGCCTGTCCTATTCCTGATGTAGATCCGGTGATTAATGCAATTTGTTTTTTCATTATTGAAACAGAAGGAACAGCGTTATTATGTTTGTTGACAGCCGGCTGATTCCCAGGCTAAATTCATTTTGTTCACCTAAAGTATTTATTATTCCTTTTGAATACCTTAACTCAGGCGAAAATTTGAAAAGCGGATAGTAAATATCTACACCAAATCCCATTTCAAAAGTAAGATTTCCTTTTCTAAAGTTTAAACCGGTTGATGTATCTTCAAGATCGTTCTTACCGGAAGCATCAAACGCCGGAGAAACTCCACCAACAACATACATTCTGAAATTTCCTCTCCGTTCAGATTTAAATTTTGCCAGTATTGGAAACTCCACCATTGTATTTTCTACAATTATCCGGTTAGAGGTGTTGTCCGTAAAATAATATCTCAACTGGTATTCATTGAAAGATACGCGTGGCGTTAATCGCACATCAAGCAAATCTGCTGCTCTCAGGTTCACAATAAATCCCAAAGAAAATCCGGGGGAAGCGGGCGGAAGAATAGAATGTACAGTATCAAGTTCTGCTGTCACGAACAAGTCTGAGTATTTAAGTCCCAGGTAAGTGTTATGAATGCCGATTGAAAATCCATAAGTAATTTTACGCCGGTCGTCATAATTTGGGTTAAAAATTTTTCTTGCCTTTTTCTGTGCAAGCCCTTGTAGTGTGACCAACAGTAAGCAGAGAACAATTATTTTTCTCCCGTGTAGATAGAGCTTATGCCAAGCGTTTGTGGATAACATTGATTGTATTTAAATCCAACTTTTCCTAGAATTTCAACAAATTTCTTACCATAAGGAAATTCCTGCACAGATTCTGGTAAATAAGTGTAAGCTGAAGTATCTCCTGAAAAAAGCCTTCCTATTTTAGGTAAAATAACCTTAAAATAAAAATTATAAATCTGACGAATCGGGAATTTTTCCGGTTTAGAAAACTCAAGTATTACAGCCATACCACCTGGTCTTATCACCCTGTGCATTTCCGACAATCCCTTTTCCAGGTTTTCAAAATTCCTTACACCAAAAGAAACGATGACAGCATCAAAAAAATTATCAGGAAATTGTAAATTTTCTGAATCGCCTGACTGAAGATCTATGATGTGACTGACCTTTTTCCTTACCATTTTCTCCCGCCCAACCGTAAGCATTCCATCAGAAATATCTACGCCAATTATTTTTTCCGGCTTTAGTTTCAATGCTTCCAGCGCAAAGTCTCCCGTGCCGGTGGCTATATCAAGGATTTTTGACGGTTTCAATTTCTGAAGCTTTTTTATTGCTTTTCTCCGCCAGGAAATATCTATGCCCAGGGAAAGCAAATGATTGAGAAAGTCATACTTCTTGCTGATATTATCAAACATCGTAGCAACCTGTTGCTTCTTGCTTTCACTGCGCTCTTTGTAGGGAACGACTGTCATTTCTCAGATTCAGCGGTAAAGTTCATTCAATAATTAAAATAACTCATCCTATCTGTTAAAAATCTCTATTCTTTAACAATCACAAACTCTACCCTCCGATTCATATAAATTTTGTCAAAATCCGCATTTGAAACTGCAGGGCAGCATTCTCCCTTTGCTTCGAGCCGGATTCTCTTCTCCGAAATTCCATTCTGCTTAAGGAGAATAGCAATCTTCATTGATCTTTCCATAGCTAAAACAGAGTTTTCATCTTCGCTACCAATATTATCAGTATGCCCAACCAAAAGAATTTCAATATTTGGATGACTATTAAGGTAATTTATATTGTTTTTTAAATTCTCTTCCGAGATTGAAAGCAGCTGAGTCTTACCGAATTCAAAATAAATAGTTTCCAAATTTGATTCAGTAAGGAGTTGAAAATTTTCATTCACTACATTGCTTACAACATTACCTCCGATAACACCATTTAGACTTTGCAACGAATAAATATCAAGCTCTCCATAACCTTCAGATCGGACAGAAGCGAAATAAGCTTTCTTTCCAGACCGTGCTGGAGCAAAATAGATATCATCTTCAGGAGTATTTACAGGAAATCCCAGATTCAGAGGTTCAGCTCCATCGAGTTTTGAAATGAAGATATCAAATCCTCCCATACCTCTCCATCCCTTACTGCTGAAGAAAAGGGATGCGTTGTCATATCCAAATGCCGGGGAGTCATCATCTTTTTCCGTATTTATACTATAGCCAAGATTTTCAGGCTTGCTCCAATATTTCCCATCGTACGTGATTTTATATAAATCATAGCCGCCAACTCCTCCGGGTCTGTTGCTGCTAAAGATAATAGTATTCCCGCCCGCAGAAATTGTCATTGACCTTTCCGAATACGGTGAATTTACTACAGCCAATGGTATTGGTTCAGACCAGCCTTTCTGCAGTAAGTTTGAAACAAAAATATCTCCTTCACCTTCATCCTTGTAGATATAAAGTTTATCCCCGCCCGGCGAAAGACAAATCACTGATTCATGGTAAGGGGAGTTAACCGGAAGGCCTACATTTTTCGCATTTGTCCATAAATTATTTTCAAGTGAAGAGTAATAAATATCCTCGAAATACATTCCACTTTCAATTGCTAAATTTGTATTCCCCTCTTTTCTTCCTGAAGTGAAAATCAGAACAGATTCCTTTTGGTCCAGCACAGGACCATAGTCGGCAAAAGCAGAATTAACGGCGGCTCCCAGGTTTTTGATTTCTATAGGTTGCGGATTTTGCAGAAACTCCAACCCATTATTGCACTCCATAATTCTCTGCAAAGTTTCATTTGTTGATGGATTATTGTTTCGCGAATCAAAATTATTACTCGCTTCCCTGTATGCTGAAAAATGCCGGATTGCTTCATTGAACCGGTAGGCACTTTGCAAACTCAGCCCAATCAAATAGCGAATATCCGGTCGAAATGTTGAATCCATTTGATAAACCCGCATCAGATATGGTAAAGCCTGAGGTTTTGAGTAATTCAATAAGCTCACACTTGCTTTTGAGTTGGCTTCAATATTCAATGTATCTGTTTTTGCCGACTGCAGGTAGTATTTTCCTGCTTCTCTGAAATTCCCCGCCTCCATAAGTTTATTCCCTTCCAGCAAAAGCCTTTCTGCCTCCCGTGGATTTTGACCAAAATTATTTTGCGGAAAATAGAACAGGCCAACCCAAATAATACATGAGTGTTTTAACATGCCGGTCATTTCAATTGTAAATATCGGGTAATCTGCGCGTAATTACAGATTTGGTTCTATTTTAGAGTTCTGTTATTTATTCATGCAAATTAAGGAATCTGTCTTTGTAAAAAGTTCTCCGGGCATTGCGGATTGTCCGACAACCAATTTACCGGAGTTTGCTTTTATCGGAAGGTCTAATGTTGGGAAATCTTCCCTGATTAATATGCTGTTGGGTCGTAAGAAATTGGCATCAGTATCTACAAGACCTGGCAAAACGCAACTAATTAATCACTTCAAAATAAATAATTCCTGGTACCTGGTTGACCTCCCCGGATATGGTTGGGCAAAGGTCAGTAAAGAGAAAAAAGCAAATTGGGACAAGATGATTCGCATTTATCTCAGCAAGCGCGAAAATCTTGCCTGTGTTTTCTCGCTGGTGGATTCCCGGATTGAACCCAACAAAAATGATCTTGAATTTATAGACTGGATGGGAAAGAATAAAATTCCTTTCGTTATTGTTTTTACCAAGTCAGACAAACAGAGCAAGAACAAAACGCAATCAAATATTGCCACGTTCTTGAAAGTTCTAAAATCTTCCTGGGAAGAAATTCCCCGGGCGCTAGTGACGAGTGCTGTGGATAGTACCGGAAGAAAGGAAGTGCTGGACTTTATTGGTAATGTTTTAAGAGATTTGGAAAATTGATTTCTATATTTGAGCAAAGCAATCATACAATATGGAATTTAAAGATGTCGCGTCAGTATCCGGGAAAAGCGGATTATATAAAGTTTTGAAGCCCACCAGAACAGGTGTAATTTTGGAATCAATGGATGAATCAAAATCCAAACTCGTTACCAGTCTCAATGCACGGGTTTCTATTCTTGATGAAGTCTCCATTTACACCAATACAAAAGAGGGTTCTGTGTCGCTTAAAGAAGTGCTGCGGAAAATATATAAGGAATTTGATAGCGACCCTGGCGTTGATGCAAAATCTTCACCTGAAGAGCTGAAAGCTTTTCTAAAATTTATCCTGCCCGACTTTGATGAGAATAGAGTCTATCCATCAGATATTAAGAAACTGGTTCAATGGTACAAAACCTTGTATGTGCAGGCACCTGAATTGTTGAAAGAAGAAGTGAAAAAGGAGAAGCTTAAAAAATCTGTTAAGAAAAAGAAGGAATCGGGGGAAACCGTGAAGAAAAAAGTCGCGAAGAAAGGCGGTTCAAAATAATTTAAGGTGGGCGATGAACTTCAAATAATTAATACACAACTTCGAACGATTGAAAAACCAGGTTATCAGTACGAAGATGTTCTTCATAAATTAACTCCGGTAATTAGTAATCTTTTAGATACCGACATGAATGGGCTTATGAACATTCTCTACAGGGTAGATGTGAGCGAAAAAAAGTTCAGGGAAACTTTTGCAACGGGCAAACCGGAAAAAATCGCGGAGATGATAGCCCGATTAATTGTTGACCGGCACCTTGAAAAAACTGTCACCAGGAAAAAGTATTCTTCCTAATCAACTTATCAGACTCTCCGCTTTCTCCACCATATTTTTCGATCCCACGAAAAAAGGAATTCGCTGATGAATTTCATCAGGTTGCACATCCATGATTCTTCCTTTACCTGTAGATGCTGCACCCCCCGCCTGTTCGGCAATAAAAGCAAGTGAATTGCACTCATACATTAACCGCAGCTTTCCTTCGGGAGTTTTCTCAGTCCTGGGATAAATATAAATCCCGCCTTTCATAAGATTGCGGTGGAAATCCGCTACCAGTGAACCAATATATCTTCCTGAATAATTATTCCTTCTGCAAAACTCCACGTAATTTCTAACTCCGGTCTCAAAACTATTGAACGATCCTTCATTGATGGAATAAATTTTTCCATTCTCAGGAATTTGCATGTTTGCATGAGAAAGAACATATTCGCCCAGTGATGGATCAAGGGTAAAGCCGTTCACTCCGGCACCGGTGGTATATACCAACATGGTGGAGGAGCCGTATAAAATGTACCCCGCCGCTACCTGCTCGGAGCCTTTCTGTAACACATCTATGTCTGCCACCGGGGCGCCCTGTTTCGTTTTTCTTCTGAAAATAGAAAAAATAGTTCCAATGGAAACATTCACATCAATGTTAGAAGATCCATCCAGGGGATCAATTGCCACGATATATTTTCCATCCAAATTTCCCGTTTCAATAATTTCTTCCTCTTCTTCAGAAATTATTGCAGCAACCTCACCGCCTTTTTTCAGGGCCCTGGTAAATCTGATATTCGCAAGCACATCCAGTTTTTGCTGATCTTCCCCCTGAACATTTTGAGACCCAATACCTCCAACAATATTGATTAGTCCGGCTTTATTTATTTCCCGATTCACCACTTTACCGGAAAGCGCGATATCTCTTAAAAGTTGTGAAAGTTCTCCTGATGCATATTTAAAATCATCTTCGTTGGCTTTAATAAACCGGTCGAGCACGGTACCGATCGGAAGGGCAATTTTGGATTCTTCCATAAATTAGCTATGAATAATATTGATTTATCCCAAAAAAAATCATCTTTGCTCCTCAAATTTAATCAATAATTATTCTCGCAGGGTATGAAGGTTTTTAAATTCGGTGGGGCCTCCGTTAAAAATGCCGATGCTATCCGGAATATGTCACAAATTCTGATGACATATAATGGGAAAAAACTGGTGGTTGTAATCTCCGCGATGGATAAAACAACAAATGCTCTTGAAGGGATTTTGCATGCCCGGATGCGTAATGAGAATATCAGTGAACAGGTGAAAAAAGTTTCTGATTTCCACTTAAAAGCAATTCCGGAATTATTTCCCGACGGCAATCCGGAGTTGCAAAGTGTTGTCCAGTACCTGATGGATAAGCTGAATACAACTCTTGAAACGCATGATCAGCTTGATTATAATAAGTTTTACGATGCCGTAGTCTCCACCGGGGAATATTTGTCTTCCGCCATTGTCTGCAATTATTTAAATTCCATCGGATTTATTTCCCATTGGATGGATGCCTCAAAATTTATCCGAACCGATGCCAGCTACAGGGAGGGTATTGTTAACTGGCGGTTAACCGGAAATCTCATTCGAAATTCATTCAAAGAAATACTAAATACTAAAACCGTGGTTACCCAGGGATTTATTGGAGGTACAGAGGAAGGGCAGATTACAACTCTCGGGCGTGAGGGTTCAGATTATACCGCGGCAATTATCGCTTCCGCATTGGAGGCAGAGTCGGTAACAATATGGAAAGACGTACCGGGAATTTTGAATGCTGATCCCAAAAAGGTTCCCGGGGCAGTCTTATTTCCGGAATTGCCCTACACGGAGGCATCAGAAATGACCTACTATGGGGCATCAGTTATTCATCCCAAAACTATAAAACCACTTGCCAACAAAAAGATTCCCTTGTATGTAAAAAGCTTCGACCATCCGGATGAACCCGGTACCATCATTCACAAATGCAAAGTGACTACCACAATTCCAACCATTATTTTCAAGGAAAACCAATGTTTATTTTCATTCAAAGTTTTGGACTTCACTTTTGTTAATGAGGAGAATCTGAGCAAAATATTTCATGAACTCCATGAGTTAAATATCCGTATTAACATGATGCAGAATTCCGCGATAAGTTTTTCAGTTGTTTTTGATTTTGATCCTATCCGGGTTGATTTATTGAAAGAACGGCTGAGAGATAATTATACTTTTTTGTATAACAAGAATCTTACTCTAATTACAATTAAGAATTCGAATGAACAGTTAGAAAAGGAGTATAGCGGTAAGAGGAAGATTTATCTAATGCAGCGTTCACGGAAAAATGTGCGTTACCTTGTTGCTGAGAAAAGCTAAAGGTTATGTTTTTTCCGCAGGAATTGCAGAAAATTTTCAATCGCTGAATCAAGAATCGAATAGACAATTTTAAAACCGTCCTTGCCTCCGTAATAGGGATCGGGAACATCCAATTCCTTTTTTTTATCAAATTCCCGAATTAACAGAATTTTGATGTTATTGTTTCCATCTTGCAACGTTTCAATATTTTCCAGATTAGAGCGGTCCATAGCCAAAATGTAGTCAAATTCAGAAAAATCCATGGTAGTTATTTGCCTTGCCTTATGAATAATCTGTAGGTTATTCAGTTTTGCCACCTTAATGGTTCTGGCGTCAGGATTTTCGCCAATATGGTAATCGGCAGTCCCTGCTGAATCTACAATGAATTTGTCCTGAAGGCTCAATCTCTCCAATTTTGAGTTGAAAATTGCCTCCGCTAGAGGAGAACGGCATATATTTCCCAGACAAACGAATAAAATTTTTATCATTTTTTACCCAAACTGGTTACAAACTTACGATGTTAAGTATAAAGAATTAGCTCAGATTGATTCATGTAACTTGTTTGCAAGACGAAACCTCCTTTGAAAAAAGGAGGTTTTTCGTTTTTTTAGCCCTTCTAAACAAAGATAAACATGGAATTCCTCAATGTACAGTCCACATACGCACCAATGGTTGCCCTGGTACAGATTAACAGGCCGAAAGAGATGAATGCGCTCAACTGGCAACTTATGGCTGAGTTACGCGATACGCTAAAATCCCTGGACGCCAATGATGAAGTGCGGGTAATTGTTATAACCGGCAACGAAAAAGCCTTTGCAGCCGGAGCAGATATAAAACAAATGGCCGATAAGAGCGCAGTTGATATGCTGAAAATTGATCAATTCAGCACATGGGATCAAATTAGAAAAACGCGAAAGCCCATGATCGCTGCGGTTTCAGGCTTTGCATTGGGTGGCGGGTGTGAGCTGGCCATGACCTGCGACATGATCGTTGCCTCGGAAACCGCCCGGTTTGGCCAACCGGAAATAAAAATTGGGGTGATGCCGGGAGCCGGGGGAACACAGCGGCTTACCAAAGCTATTGGCAAAGCAAAGTCAATGGAATTAATACTTACAGGAAAATTTCTTTCCGCGGAGGAAGCGCTAGACTACAAATTGGTAAACAAAGTTGTTCCGGTGGAAATGTACCTGGAAGAAGCTGTGAGTCTTGCCAAAGAGATTGCCGAAATGTCGCCGGTAGCCGCGATGTTAGCTAAGGAAGCTGTGAACCGATCATTCGAGGCACATCTCGATGAAGGTTTGAACTTTGAAAGAAAGAATTTTTATTTAGCTTTTTCTTCCGAAGATCAGAAAGAAGGAATGAGCGCCTTTATTGAGAAAAGGAAGCCGGAGTTTAAGGGAAGGTGATTTTGCAAATTTTGATTTGGAAATTCCTGAATCAGAATAAATTTCTTGAAAATGCATATTTAGTCAAACATCCTAATTCAATCTTGATTATCTGACGCTTACTCCGATCCCCGCGGTAAGTGCATTGTATTTTTGAAAAGTGTAATCACCATGCAGGGTGATGGGGCCAAGCTTCAATTTCATTCCAAGCGTTCCTCTCACTCCACCATCCTTATATTTTTGATTGATTGGGTCCGTTAGCGTAATAATTCCCGGATCGGTAAGGATATAAGTACCCAGAATTTGAACTCTGGACCGCAGGGTATTTGCACCCACACCACCATAGAATGTAACTATAGATAAATTTTTTGAAATCAAAACCTGGTAGGTCCATGCATTGGCTTTTATCACCCCTTCCTGATCCCCGGCCCCGCCGTCATCAATTGCTCCGGAGAGTCCGATCGTTGAATTCAATTGCGTATACCCAACCAAAACGGAAAGGTCAAAGGGTATTTTATCGACAGCACCGAGATACTGTTTAATATCATGCTGGATGCCAACGCCCCAGAAACTGGATTTGAACTGGCCGGCGTCCACTTCCGGCATATAACGCCCGCGAATTGTTATCCCGAGCGGGAAGCCGATACCAATCTGCACCATAGGTGTAGGAATGTATTTGCCTCCAATTTCATCTTGAAGATTTAACCCGGTTGGACCATCAAATGTTAATCCCGGGGTGGATTTGAATTGGTATTGGGGGGTTATCAGGTCATCACCAAAAACAGTTGGGACTTCTCCATCACGAGGACTCACTATTTCTATCTCCTGCAGGTTTAAATCAAGTACATTATATTTGAGGTCTTCACCAGGAACATAAGCCAGTGTGCCGGTAATCATTAAATCAAATCCAAACCCTTTGTGAACTTCCGCGGTATTGTACCAGCTATTTGCCAGTCCATAACCAAAGCCACGCATAAAGGGAGCAATGTACGGACTCAATAAAGCGTTTGCATCTTCTTCACCAGCCTGTAGTAATTTATCCAATTGGTCAAGTTGAGCAAATCCTTTTTGGTTGGGGACTATAAAAAGGATGGTCAAGATAACAACCACCAGATTTCTTTTAACCTTAGCTTTCATTATATATAAATTTAAGAAGGAACCGCTAATCAAATCCACTACCAATGACTGCCTAAGTACAGTGAATCCCATTGCTAATCCATAAAACAAATTTCTTTGGTTTCTGTACGTTTGTTAACCATCAAAATTGCAACAGCCAAAGCAAAATTAAATACTCTTGCCCGCGTTTATTTATTTCTTCCTTTCACAAATATTAAGTTAAATTATAACAATGAATGGATAGTTTCTAATACTTTGTCGTAATCCGGCTCCAGAACAACTTCTTTCATCAGTTCGGAATACACAATTTTACCATCCCTGTCAATAACCCACACCGCTCTGGCCATTAACCCTTTCATCGGGCCATCCAACATTTCAATATTGTAATTCTTGCCCATTTCATTATATCTGAAATCGGAGACCGCATCCACATTCTGAATTCCTTCCACCTCACAAAACCTTCGCAATGCAAATGGCAGATCTTTTGAAATCACAATCCCTAAAACTCCTGTCAGATTTGCCAGTTTCTCATTGAATTTCTTTGTTTCCTTTGCGCAGGTTCCGGTGTCAAGGCTGGGTACCGCCATCAGTACGATTACATTACCTAATAATTTGGAGAGCCTGGACTCTGAAAGGTCGCGCTTGACATAGGCGAAGTCGGAAGCGATTGTATTTACAGATGGAATATTGCCCGGAAGTTCAACCGGACTTCCTTTGAAAGTTACCTGAGTCATTCAATTGTTATTAATTTTAACTAATTTTCCATGCAAATTACTCAATAATTCAATGATTCTTATTGCTGATACAGCATTCCAATATATAATTTGCTTTCTGCCTTAATGGGAAATTTTTTCTATTCAATTTTTCTTTTTTCCTACAAGTTGTTCCTGGTTTTAACAAGTCCTTTTGTTGAGAAAGCTAAACTTATGCTGACGGGAAGAAAAAACTGGAGAGCAGCGATCAAACAGAAATTTCAAGAAAACAAGGAACCGGTAGTTTGGTTTCATGCCGCTTCGCTTGGTGAATTTGAGCAGGCACGGCCGCTGATAGAATTGTTTAACAGGAATTTTCCCCAATACAAAATTTTAATCTCTTTTTTTTCTCCATCCGGTTATGAAATCCGGAAAAATTATCAGCCCTCATTCTATATTTGCTACCTGCCTTTTGACAGTCGTAAAAATGCGAGCTTCTTTCTCGATACCATAAATCCTTCTCTTGTATTTTTTGTTAAGTATGAATTCTGGTATTATTATTCTTCAGAAATAAAGAAAAGAAAGCTTCCGATGCTTTCTTTCTCTGCTATTTTTAGAAAAAGTCAGGTATACTTTCAGTGGTACGGGGGATTCAATCGAAAAATTTTAAATAATTTTACTTATTTTTTTGTTCAAAATCAGGAATCCGCGGACTTACTTAATTCAATAGGGATAAAAAATGTTGAATTAGCGGGTGATACCCGATTCGACCGGGTTTTAGAAATCGCCTCGCAAAGGAAAGAGATCCAACAAATTGACAGGTTCAAAAAAAACAAAAAACTTTTTGTCTGCGGAAGCATTTGGGAATCGGATCTCGAAGTTATAAATGAATTAATTGCACGATTAAAGGAAAGTTATACCTTCATTCTTGCTCCACATGATATCAGCTTACAGAATCTGAATGCCATTAAAGAAAAACTCAACTATCCCTGTAATACCCACTCAGATCTGGAAAATGAAGATGGAAACTTTATACTTCTCCTAAATACAATGGGAATGCTTGCTTCGGTCTATGGATACGCCGAAGCCGCTTACATAGGTGGAGCGTTTGGCAAAGGATTGCATAATATCCTGGAGGCTTCTGTTTACAAAATCCCGGTTTTTTTTGGTAACAGGAATTACAAAAAATTCAATGAAGCTGTTGAGTTAGCGAATTTAGGTGCTGCCTTTCCGGTTTCAGGCGGAAATGAAATCGCGGATCGACTCAATGGCCTGGAAGGTAAAGAAGAATCTTTGGAAGTAATTATCCGGCAGTATTTTGAATCCAAAAGAGGTGCCACGGAAAGAATTTTTTATTTCAGCAAGAAACTTTTGGAAGCATGATTGGCAAAGTGATGAAATCAACAGGAAGTTGGTACTTAGTTAGTTATGATGGTGCTATTTGGCAATGCCGCACCAGAGGAAAGCTGCGCCTTGAAGATTCCACAGCCACTAACCCCATCTCCGTTGGAGACGAAGTTGAATTTGAGAAAGAAACCGGCAGCGCATCTAACGGCGTTATTACAAATATTTTACCCAGACGAAATTTCATCACTCGTAAAGCAAGCAGGAAAACCCAGGAAAGCCAGGTTATTGCGGCAAACATCGATATAGCTGCATTAATGGTTACACTTTTCAGCCCAAGGACTTCCCCCGGGTTTATAGATCGGTTTACTGTATCTGCGGAATCTTTTCGCATCCCCGTATTTTTGATCTTCAACAAAATTGATTTACACGATACAAAATCCAGGGAAGAGCAAGCCAGATTAAAAGATATGTATTCTTTAATCGGATTCAAATGTTTTGAGATCTCAGCGAAAGAGGGAACCGGTTTGGATAAACTCGCGGAAAATCTTACCGGGAAAGTAATCCTGCTATCCGGCCATTCCGGAGTTGGTAAATCTACCCTCCTTAATGTATGGTCAGAAAATATCGCACAAAAGACTGCTGATATTTCATCATTTTCAACTAAAGGTGTTCATACTACCACTTTCGCCGAGATGTTTGAAGTATTTCCACAAACTTTTATTATAGATACACCGGGAATCAAGGAGTTTGGATTAATTGACATTGAAGAGTTTGAGTTGTCAGATTATTTTCCGGAGATGAGGGCAATGAGAGGTAAATGTAAATTTCATAATTGCACACATTATCACGAACCGAAGTGTGCCATAAAAGCCGCGGTGGAGGAAGGAACTATTTTTGAAAGTCGCTATAGAAGTTACCTGAGCATGCTGCGGAATGAGGATACAAGGAAATGATATCCCCAGAACCTGAAAAAGCTTCCCGTTGATCGAAGGAGTTGCAGAAAAGCTTTTGCTTCCCGGATATTATGCGTTTTGATTGCCCTTCGCATCTCAATTACTATTCTTTTTTGCAAAGCTTTTCTTTCTCTCTTCTCACGAACAAGAACAACTGCTTTTTTGCAGACATAAATGATAGACCTGATGTGACTATTATGTAATTGGTATTGTACGGATGAAAGGGAGTCGTGCAGTTTTCTTTTGGTTACCAGAACTTCAGGAGTGAATGAGTAGTGGTAATACCTTGAAGACCTTACCCAGAAATCAAAATCTTCAAAAGACAAAGTTTCATCATACCCTCTTAACTTTTCAATTACTTCTCTTTTGAATAATAATGTGGGGCTGCTAATCCAGTGCCTGGAAAGTAAAGAAGCAAAGACTTCACCTTGTGGTACTTTGTTATAATTAATTTTTCCCTTGTATTGATATCCAAGTGTTTCAGAAGCTTGATCAATAATTTCGCAATCACAAAAATTGACTCCAAAAGGTTTGCCCAGATTCTCAAGAGATTGCACTCCCTTTTCAATTCGATCATTATGAAGGATATCATCCGCTGCCAGATCTATCAGGTATGCACCCGATGAATTTCTAAAACCTTTGTTGAATGATTTGCAAATACCCAGCGTTTTGTCGTTAAGAATTACCAGTGTCTCAGGGTTACGAGCTTGAAATTGCAGAATCCGATTGGCAGATTTATCGGAAGAATTATCATCCACCACAATCAATTCAATATTTGGATAGGTCTGGCTCATTACGGAATTTAGCGCTTCCAATACATAATCCTGGTGATTGTAGCTGGTACAGATTACTGAAACTTTCGGAAAATTAACTATTCCGCTGTCCATTTGAATTTCGCTTGTTTATATTCCATTGCCCCGAGATTTTTCTTAAATTGATAGAGTCCCTGATTAATTTTCCCGTCAACGCTTGAAATTCCCAGGTCTAAATATTTTATTTCTTTCTTAAGACAATACCCATACAACTCATTCAATAATAATACCATAGGACTCCACGCGTCGAATTTATTATCATGGCCGGGAAAGAAATGATACATAATTTCAGGTTGAACGCGAATTCCAACTGAAGCAGCGGCAATTTCATCTCCCTTCCATACACCAAACCAATGGAAATTATCAGAAAATTTCACGAAGTTTTCCTTCAACTCAGCATATTCGAGTTTAACCGGAATATTTTTTCTTTCCCTGTTCTTCACAATCATTTGAAATGCTGCTTCCGGTAACTCCCCGATCCCTTTCCATGATCTAAAGGAATCGCTCAAACTTCGTTCAAGTTTCGATCTCTCAAACCTGTTAATAAGCTGGCTAAAATTCTTCTCGCCGCATACCAATGCCTGGCCGGTTTCTACACAAACCTGAAAATCGCAGTCTTGCAAGATATCGCTCATGATTTCGTAGGCAGAATTTTTATAGAAATCCGGGGGGAATGTGATTTGTATTTCCGCAATATTCTTTCTTACTACCTGGCTGATGACCCAGGTTACAAAGTGACTTATTATAGAATAGGGCAATTCTTTGCTAAACTCAAATCCACCGAAACTGGCTTTCCACGGACTTAGCGCCTTGTCACCTATCAGGTTGAAATGAATGACGCCCACTATTTCAGATTTTCTCTTTATCAGAAATTGCAACAGATTGCTTTGGTGCCGGCTAAGAAAGTCAATGGAATTGAATAAGGAAAAATCCGGAACATTTATTGGTTCAGAAAGCTGTTGAAATTGATATCCCATCTCTTTAGAATTTTGCTCTATAAATTTCGAAATTTGAAACTGCTTTATTTCTCAATTCTTTATTGTTTATGTTTGACGTATGATTTCACTCCTGTTGGTTGTAATTCTAAATGTTTTCATCCTGATTTTATTTAGATTATTATCCCAATTTCTGGTAAATACTTTTCAAACAATAGTTATTAATTACTGGACCTGCGTTGTTATCGGTTTAATTATTTCAGGTGGAATTCAAATTGCTACCCCAGAAGGTTTGAAAAGCTGGATTTGGTTTGCACTTTTATTAGGAGGTATATTTGTTATAACATTTTTCCTGATTGCCCGCACGTCCCAGGTTTTCGATGTCTCTATTGCCTCTCTTTCCAGCAAAGTATCCCTGGCTATACCTGTATTTTTTAGCCTGGTTATTTTTCAATCTCCTCTGAGAAACTTTGACTGGCTAAATTATTTGGGACTTTTCTTGACTTTTGTTGCAATTATCACCTCCGGCCTGAAGAAGGAATTGAATGTGGTGATTCCCCGAAACAAACATTTTGTATTATTGCCGATTTCGGTTTTCTTTCTAAGCGGAGTAATTGACACCTCACTTAATTATGCAACTCTGAAATTAATCAGCTCTGAGGAGAGTTTGGATTTTACAATTGTTGTCTTCTTTTCAGCTGCTTTACTTGGAACAATTGCCTTTGTTTTTGGAAAGAAGAAATTTGAATCCGGCTCAATACCCTGGGGAGTAACATTGGGTGTCATCAATGTATTTACAATAGTACTATTACTTTCGACTCTCCGCCATTTCAATAATGATGGTGCTTTTGTTTTTCCGTTAGTGAATATCGGGATAATTATTTTTGCGACCGTTGCTTCAGGATTTATCTTCAAGGAAAAGTGGAACAAATTCAAAGTAATTGGGATAGGTTTTGGAATTCTTGCCCTGCTATTAATTGCTCATCAGGAAATATTTCAATTTCTTAGGTAGATGAAAGAAAATTTCTTTACTATAAAAGAGAAATCAAAGGGATTGTTCAAAGACAAAGGAAGCAAGTTTCTTGCTTTTGCTTTTCCGGTGCAATCGGCTGACCAGGTAAGGTCGCATTTGCAGGAACTGAAATCAAAATATCACGATGCCCGGCACCATTGCTATGCGTATGTTTTGGGTCCCCAGGGACAGGAATTTCGCTCAAATGATGATGGGGAACCCAATCATACGGCGGGAGATATTATTCTTGGCGCGATTAGGTCGAAGAATCTGACCAATGTATTGGTGATTGTGGTGCGTTATTTTGGAGGGACGAAGCTTGGTAAAAGAGGCCTGATAAATGCTTACAGGTTCTCATCAGAGGCGGCACTTGATGGTTCCATTATTATTGAAGTGGAAATTCTAATTGAAATATCTATCACTTTTCCATACTCAGGAACCAGCGAGGTAATGTATCAACTGAATAAGGCTGGAGTTATTATTTATGAGCAGGAATATAAAGAAATATGCACCATCAGGTTCGGAGTTAAAATAAAAAATAAGCAGGAACTGGCAGATAAATTAAGACGACTGCAAGAAAAAAAAATTATTCACTCAATTGAGATAACCTCTGGCCAGTAGTTCACTGTAAATTCTGTGGCAACACCAGGCATCAGTTGCAGCATAACGCAGCTGCTTTTCATCCAAATTTTCTCTTTCCCAATTTGATGTTTGCGCAGATTTTGAAACCCTGAATCCTAAAACCAGTCCGGACAGTTTTCGAATTCCCTGGCTTACAATACCAAGCTCTTTTACAATATGGTTCAGTTCTACAAATCCTTCCGGGCTCCAGTTGCTCCGAATTTCCGATTGAATAGATTTGATATCATCTCGAATTCCAACACCAATTTTAAGGACATCAGGATCGGCTAGAAAATGCGCCAGTGAATCAGGCCATCCGGTATATTTGTTTCTAATTAGAAATACCTCATCATCACAAGCAAGCTGGGTGAGGGAAATTGGAAACTTCTGTCCTTTAACAAAGGCCGGCCTGGTTTCCGTATCAAAACCTACAAAATTTAATTTTCTTAGCTTTTGGACAATGCTTTTTATTTGGCCGGCCTCCGTGATAACATGGATATCTCCGTTAAAACTTCCGAGGGGTAACTCATTCAATTCTTCCCTGGTTATCTCAGGCTTAAACATAACTAATCTTCCTTTTTCACTTCTCCTTCAGTAACAAATCTTCTTATTTTGATATTCAAATAGCCAAATAATATGGTCATGAGCGGACTAATAATATTGAAGAAACAGTATGGAGCATAGGCAAAAGTACTAACTCCGAGAATTGTTGATTGTGTTGCACCACAAGTATTCCAGGGCACCAAAACTGAGGTCACCGTTCCAGAGTCTTCAAGTGTCCGGCTTAGCACTTCAGGCTTAAGTCCTCTTTCCTTAAATGCTCCCCTGAACATTCTACCGGGTACGACAATGGCCAAATATTGATCAGAAGCTGTAATATTGAAGAAAATACAAGAACCGGTAGTGGCCGCGATTAGTGAGCCCGTGGATTTTGCACCCTGAACAATAAAAGCGGCAATCCTTTGCAACATGCCGCATGCTTCCATAACTCCACCAAAAATCATGGCACATAAAATTAACCAAATTGTATTCAACATTCCGGACATACCTCCGGTGGATAATAATTCGTTTACCATTTCATTATCAGTACTGATACTTATAGCGCCATACATTGATTTCCATACAGCAACAAATGCGCTGGTTATCCCTGCCCCGGGGATTCCTGAAACATAATCTATTGCCTGGGGTTGAAAAATAATCGCGAAGACGCCTCCCAGCAATGTTCCACCAATGAGAGCCGGTAACGCCGGAACTTTTTTCACAATCAAGACAATCACCAGCAGCGGAACCAGAAATAGCCAGCCGTTGATGTTGAATGCACCATCAATGGAAGCCATTATTTCATTCATACTCGCGTCGGTCATACTTGTATCGATTGTTAAGCCCATCACCAAAAAAATTATTAAAGTGATTGTCATGGTTGGTCCGGTCGTATAAACCATGTAACGGATGTGGGTGAAAAGATCTGTACCAGCCATGGCCGGAGCCAGGTTAGTTGTGTCGGAAAGAGGTGACATTTTATCACCGAAATAAGCACCTGAAATTATGGCACCGGCAATAATTCCTTCTGACATTCCCATAGCCTTACCAATTCCCAGTAGCGCGATTCCTAAAGTTGCAATTGTTGACCATGAGCTACCAGTTGCCAGGGATACAATAGCACTGACGAGGCAGGCGGCAAAAAGAAAGATCGCCGGGTTAAGAATCTGAAGTCCATAGTATATCATTGCCGGCACAATTCCACTTAATAACCAGGTGCCCGCCAGTGACCCTATGAAAAGCAGGATTAGAATAGCAGACATTGCCGAGGAAATGCTTTTAACAATTCCTTTCTGAAGCTCGTCCCATTTATAACCCAATCCAATTCCCAGGATCCCGCAGACGAGCGCTGCCATCAACAATGACATTTGATTTGCTCCCTCAATGGCAGAGTCACCAAAGACTATCACACTGGCTGCCAGCATAGCAATCAAAGCAATTACGGGAACCAGGGCTATCATCAAGGACGGCTGGGCTTTAGAATTCGTCATCAGTCTTTTTTTAGTAGAAAAATAGCTTTCAAGATAGTATTAATCGATCTGATCACAAAGCCTTTCTTATTCCACACCGCGTTTCATTTGATAATCAACGTTTCTTTCTTTCAGATAATTTAAAATGAAATCAAAATTATCCCGGTCGGTACCAAGATATTCGGGTAGAATCAGCCCCTTTTGATCAAACTTTTTGCGAGCCAATAAATTAACTGCGGCATTGCAGGTAAATCCTGTTGTCCTTGCCATGGAAGTTTGCTTTGCTTCCGGGTCATATTCATCATAAAGAGAATAGGTGTATTTTACCCTGTCCCCATTTTCGATTCCTGAAATGATGATTCGCATTACGGTAAATTCCTTCTCCCCGGGCTTTAGCTTCCACTTGGGGAAAAGTAATTTCGAAGTGAGATCAACAGGTCGAATCATGATCCCCTTTACTTCAATCTGTTCTGAAGAAAAGAATCCAGTATCTCTGAGGACGCGTAAATATTCAATAGTGCCGGGATATCGCAAGGTTTTTTCGATCATGTTAGGAATTTTCATGGTCTTCAACAAGGATCGTAAGCCATCTGAATTCCATGCTTCCAGTGTTCCCACTTTTTCAAAATTTACCAATTCAGGATCAGAGAGGGCCTCGCGAATCACAATACCTCCATTCTTTACAAATCTTGCAGGGCGCACATACTCCTCAATTACATCACCGGGTGAAAATACGGCTTTGTATTCATAAGGCCATTCTCTTTCCACCGGTAAACCTCCCACCAGGCATTCATATTCGTGAACTTCCATATTGGCATTGTGATAGCCAAGGATGATGTTACCCATTCCGGGAGCAAGACCGCAATCCAAAATCGCCGTCACGCCTTTGTCTATGGCAAGTTGTTCCAATGTAAACTGATCTTCGGGGAAAAAAGAAATATCTACAATATTTTTACCCGCTTCAATTACTGCCTTTACCAAATTATAGCCGATGAATCCCGGTACGGCGCCAACTACGAGTTCATGATCTTTAATTATTTCTTTGATAGTATTTGAGTCGCTAAGATCGGCCTGTAAGGTCCGGAATCCATTTGAGTTCATCTCCTTAAGAATTTCAGTATTGAAATCAACTACAGTAACTTCAAAATTCTTCCGGAGATCACCGGCAATGGTTTTTCCTACCAATCCACAACCCAACACCATAACTTTTATCTTTAATTCGTTAGCTTGCATCTGTCCTATTACTCTTAAATTTTATGTTCGATATTCAAAAAATTATTGAAAAAGCAAAAACTTCCACCTTTTATTTATGGTTACTTAACTTTGGTCTGAACAGGATGGTTCCTTTTAACAGGCCCCACGGTTTTAAGATCGTGAAATTAACCGATGAGTCCATTGAAACCAAATTGCCTTTCAAAACCCTGAATTTTAACCATATCAGGAGTGTACATGCCTGCGCGTTAGCAACCTTAACAGAATTCACTACCGGAGTTTTTCTGATCAGTAAATTCGGCGCCAATAAGTACCGGATAATTTTAAGGAATCTACAGATGGAATATCATTACCAGGGAAAAACCAGTGTGATTGCAAAGTTTGGGCTTTCAGAAAAGGAAATGCGGGAAAGGGTGTTTATTCCATTGGAAAATGAAGAATCCGTAGATATAATATGCGAGGTTAAAACCCTTGACTTGAATAACAATCATATTTCTACGGGCAGCGTTACCTGGCAAAT
>DASWHX010000069.1:0-6731 GCA_036397995.1 Cyclobacteriaceae bacterium | reverse complement strand
CGCGAACGCCGGACTAATGACAACCTGAAAATCATTTTCGCCGGCTTGTATAAAGGTTGGTTTATCAGGTATAAGGAGGGCCGCAACAACAAGAAGAATAATTACCAGAACCTTTACAATAGTAATTATACTTTGAATGGTTCCACCGGCCTGAACATTAACGATATGCAAAAGCGTAAATACAATTAGCAGCACCACCGAACTTAGTACCGGATCGGCTAAAGGAAAGATTGCATGAGCATAATGGCCAAAGGCGACAGAAGCGGCAGCAATTGGTGCCGAAAAGCCCGCGAAGAGAGACACCCAGCCGGAGAGAAATCCCAACGCGGGATGATACAGCTTGGAAAGATACAGATATTCGCCTCCATTGCCTGGAATATTAACCGCCAGTTCCGAGTAGGTTAATGCGCCGCACAATGCAATTATTCCGCCCAACACCCACCCTATAAGTATTGGAACCGGAGCGCCAAGATCTGCAGCAAGAAATCCGGTAGTCGTAAAAATACCAGTCCCGATCATGTTGGCAACTACAATAGAGATTGCAGATATCCATCCAAGCTTTCTGAGACCGGGGTTTTCTGAAACTTCTTTAATTGCAGCCACAATCCAGCTTTAGCGGTTCTTTTTCAGGCTGTCTTTAGGGTGCACCATCGGCACGAACCTAACTCCTATTTCTGTCCTTTCCATGATCTTACCATCCAATGTTTTGGTAACCACTTTCAATTCCTGGGTAACTGTACCCACCGGTAAAACCATTTTTCCGCCCGGCTTTAATTGTTCTATCAGTTTTGGCGGGATTTCAGGTGGAGCTGCCGTAATAATTATCGCATCAAACGGCGCATGTTCAATCCATCCCTGGTATCCATCTCCAAGTTTTACCTTTACGTTATCAAATCCCATTTGCTCCAAAATAGCAGTAGATAGCTCATACAATGGCTCCACGATTTCGATTGTGTAAACTTCTCTGGTAAGTTGGGAGAGAATTGCAGCCTGATATCCCGACCCGGTGCCAATTTCCAAAACCTTCTCATCTCCCTGCAATTCCAGCAATTCGGTCATCAATGCCACAATATAAGGTTGTGAAATGGTTTGTCCCTCACCAATTGGCAAGGGCTGATCAGTATACGCATAGCGACGGTAGGAATCAGGAACAAAATTGTGACGTGGAGTTTCCTCCATCACCTTTAATACACTTTTATTACTAACATTCCTGGAACGAATTTGATGATCCACCATTTCCTTTGCCTCTTTTCTCCAATCCGTCTGAGAAAATTTCACCTCAATTCCTGAGTTCGCATTTTCCTTTTCTTCTTTATTATTTTGATTAGAACAGCGTCCGGAAGTGAGGATCATTACAAACAGGATTCCGGTAAGAAATCTCAGAGCAAATCTGATTTTGTTTTGATTAAATTTCATAGCTCTGGATATAGTTTATACTAAGAAATGATTGCCGTTAATTCAATCTAATATTAATATGAATAGCAGGCTAATAAATTCTTGAATTTCTCTTATGCATAAAGGAATTGGCCAGGGAAAGTTTCACTAAAAAAGCGGAAAAAACAGCCGAAGAAAATCACATAAAAGTTATTATTAATGGATGCCCGATGATGTTTGTTGATAAGGTGAATGGTTCCTATAAGGTTTTGAAATAACTTAAAAACTAAGAAACTCCGGCGCTAAAAAATTTGTATGTACGTATTTGCCCGGTACCGGCATTCTTTTTTTTCCGATCTTGAATAATCATAATACAATAAGAGAACTCTTAGTGAAATTATTGTGGAAAACCCTAAATTGCCGGGAAAATTATTTAATGTTCAGCTGACATTAAAATGAACTCAATTTCAGACTACTATAAAAAACAATACGAACTGGTTCTTGAATCAAGAAAGGTTTTACTTGATTATTGCAAGACAGTTTCTGCACCAGACTTTTTGAATGCAAACAGCTCTTTCGGAAGAGGTGGAAGTATCAGAAACCTACTGGTTCATATCGCAAACACGTACGAATTTTGGATTGCTAATAATGCATTGAAAAAGAATATTGATTACACAAAATATGAATCAGTTAATAGTGTTGAGGAGGCAATTGCATTGTTCCGTCAGGTTGATAGTGGTATGTTTGAATTTATTGAACATGTGGAAAAAGACCAGACACAGCAAATTGAGTATGAGGTGAACGGAAAGAAAAGAGCTGTCGAACCTTTTAATCTGTTCAGTCATGTTATTACTCACGAATTTCATCATAAAGGACAAATTTTATCTCTAAGCCGCCACTTGGGATATACACCTGTAGATACTGACATAATCAGATGAACTTTTATGTCTAAAATGCACCTTGATTTTGCTTGGTAAACCCTTAGCTAAATATTAATGCTATCCTTATTTTAGCCTGATAAAATTCTGAAAATCAAAACACCAACCCATGAAAATGATCAAAGCTAAAGATGTTGACGCCTACATTGCCGGTTTTCCAAACAATACCCAGAAATTATTGAAACAAATACGGGCTACCGTAAAAAAGGCGGCGCCAAAAGCAGTGGAAGCAATTAGTTATGGAATGCCTGTCCTTAAATTAAATGGTAACCTGGTTTATTTTGCCGCTTATAAATTTCACATTGGATTTTATCCATCATCTTCCGGTATCAGGACTTTCGAAAAAGAGATTTCAAAATATAAATGGTCAAAAGGAGCCGTGCAGTTTCCAATTGATAAGCCAATGCCATTATCATTAATTACTAAAATAGTAAAGTTCAGGGTGAGAGAAAACCTGGCAAAGGGCGCTAAAAAGAAATAGATTTAGGAATGTCGAAAAGAGAATAATTAAATATAATTACCAAAATCTTTGAAACGCCTGATTAAGACTTAAAAAAAACAACAGTCTGAATGAAAGAACACAGGGATAATACAAAGTTCGGCGTCCTTTTGGAAACGAATAAGTTAGCCAGGTTTGCAGAAATTATTTTGGTATTTATTTCCGCTTTTACATTGATCAAACTGCTTGAACCATTAGCCGGTGACAATTTGGTTTTAAAGCAAGCAATCATCTGGCTGGCGAATATTCTGATGTTGATTCTTGTTTGGCTGGGTATAAAACTCCGCGGAAATAAATTAAGTGATTTTGGAATTACATTTAAACCTGCTAGCCTTAAAGAGAGCCTGAACGTATTTTACCTTTCCTTACTCGTATTCATTACCGCTGTGGTTGCTTTCATTTTGGGATCTATTATAATGGCCAACATTACTGGTATTCCGGAAACAGCAAACTTGAGCAATTATGAATATTTGCAAGGGAATATTTTTATGTTATTGCTGACCCTGGCAGGTGTATATATTGTTTCCTCCTTCGGTGAAGAAGTTATTTACCGGGCATTTTTAATTAACCGTTTTATTGAGCTGGGATTGGATGGCAAGACCGGACGATTTCTGGCGGTATTTTTCAGCGCGGTTATTTTCGGATTAGTACACTATGAGTGGGGACCAATGGGAATTGTACAAACAGGATTTATGGGCCTCGCTCTTGGCCTGTTTTACCTAAAACTGAAAAAAAGAATTTGGATCTTAATCCTGGCTCATGCATATATGGATACAATTTTAATGGTGCAAATGTATTTGGCCAATTCAGAATAACCGTGGCTGATAAACAAATGTTGAATATGGAAAAACACTTCGGGCTCACCGATCAGCAATTTGAATATCAGTTTGAAACCACCACACTGGCTCCATCCCTGTTCAGTCATGAAGCGCATCTGCGCCTGGCCTGGATTCATATTAAAAAGTATGGTGTGGAAAAAGCCATTGATAATGTTTCCGCACAAATAATGGCTTTTGCAAATCATCATGGTGATAGCAAAAAATTTAATGTTACTGTAACAGTAGCGGCAGTCCGTGCGGTGTATCATTTTATTCTCAAATCCCAATCCAGCCACTTTAAAGATTTTATCAAAGAAAATCCTCGCCTGAAAACCAGTTTCAAAGATTTAATCAAATCTCATTATTCAGGAGATATATTTTCTTCGCATCTAGCCAAGGAGATCTTTCTTGAGCCCGACTTGCTTCCCTTTGATGAAATACCATCAAAAGGAAAGTGAATAAATTGTTTTCAAATCATGAAGTTTGCGATTCAGGATTTGTGTCAAAACCGAACATTATTGTTTCATCCCGAACAATTGGCTTCTTAATAACCAGGTTATTTTGCCTTCTTTCGTATTCCAGAAACTGGCATAGTTGTTGGAAATTTGGACTTTAACCTAACCCGAAGACATCATGCTGACAAATTACCTGAAGACTGCTTATCGAAATCTTTTGAAAAATAAGAGTTACTCCTTTATCAATATTCTGGGGCTTTCAGTTGGCGCTGCAGCCTCAATGTTGATTTTCCTCTATGTGCGGTATGAATATAACTATGACACTTTTTTTAAAGATAATGATCGCATTTATCGTGTGGTGATTGAGCGAAGGTATCCGGATCATGTTTCGCATTTCGCCCTGATTCCAGGCGGCTTCAGCACCATCTTTGCTGATGAATTGCCGGAAATTGAAAACTCAGTCCGCCTCGTCGGATTTCCAAATTTTGCTTCCGTTATAAGGCAGGAAGAGATCATCAATCAGGAATATTACCTTTTCTCCGCTGACTCTAATTTTTTTGAAATCTTTGATTTCAAACTACTTCAGGGTAATCCTGCTACCGCGCTCAGCAAACCCGGAACTGTAGTTACCACACAAAGCACCGCGAAGAAATATTTCGCTGAAGAGGACCCCATAGGTAAATTCCTGGAGATTGATGCCGGTAACTTTGAGGTTGTAGGTGTAATGGAAGACATTCCAGCACAATCCCACCTTAAGCTGGATTTGCTTACTTCTTCGGAGAATGTTGGATTTCTTCGGGACCCAAGCTTTTATATTAGCGGTACCTACACTTACATAAAACTACGACCCGGGGCAGACCCTGGGGCAGTGGAAGCCAAAATCCCTGCTCTGGTTGAAAAGTATGCC
The DNA here is from genome assembly GCA_036397995.1 of Cyclobacteriaceae bacterium. GTDB lineage: Bacteria > Bacteroidota > Bacteroidia > Cytophagales > Cyclobacteriaceae > DASWHX01. The sequence goes on along the minus strand of DASWHX010000069.1, from coordinate 1,740 downwards.
GCCGGCCAAATCGAAAGAAATCTCGGTCTCAGCTACAAAGAATATACAGATGCAGGTAATGGTTACATTTATACCCTTCAGCCGGTGCGGGATATTCACTTGCATTCAAATTTGGGAAATGAAATCAAAGCGAATGGTAATATTACGTATGTACGAATGCTGCTTTTCATCAGCATTCTCATTTTAATAATAGCCGGAATTAATTTCGTTAACCTGGCCACCGCCAGATCCGCGGAACGCGCCAAAGAAGTTGGAATAAGAAAAGTGATGGGTTCCCTCCGCAAGCAATTGATATTCCAATTCCTGTCTGAATCATTCCTGTTAAGCTTCGTGAGCTTAATAGTTGCAATTTTTATTATTCAGGCCTTCTTAAGCTACTTCAATAATTTAACACAGCGACCTCTCGAATTTAATTTCATTACCGGCCCTGAAACAATTCTCATCCTGGGAATCACAATATTCTTTGGCATATTGGCCGGCATTTATCCCGCTTTCTATATTTCAGCGCTTAAGCCCGTTCAGGTGATGAGTGGAAAATTCAAGAATTCAGCAAAGGGCAATACGCTCCGCAAAGGATTAATTATTTTTCAATTTACGATCTCCATTATCCTGATTTCATCATCCATTTTAATGTTTAATCAATTCCGGTTTATTCAATCAAAAGATCTTGGATTTGACAAAACAAACCTCATGATTTTAAATCAGAATGGAACTGCCGGAGACGCGGATGCTTTGAAAAATGAACTTGAGAAAGTGCCGGGAGTTCAAAGTGTTGCAACTACAAATGCTAATCCGGGCGGATATTTCTTCGGGCTGCAATTCCGGAAACCCGGGGATTCTGAAATTTATACTACCAAAGGCCTTCCTGTTGATGATCATTACATTTCAACGATGGGAATAGAAGTTCTTGAGGGTCGCGATTTTAGCCCCGAAACCAATGACTCGCTGAATGTAATCCTGAATGAGTCTGCTGTAAAAACCCTGGGTTACGAAGATCCCATCGGCGCCAGGTTAATCAATTCACTGGATACTGTCAATCGCATTTATACGATCATAGGTGTGGTTAAAGATTTCAATTTCGAATCATTGAGAAATGAGATTATCCCGATGGTTATTGTAAACCTTGAAGGAGAGTTCGGATTTTTTAGCCAGCTTTCTATAAGGATAGCCGGTGAAAGTACAAACGAAATCATTCCGGAGGTTGAAAGCATTTATAAAGAATTGAACCCGCAAAATCCATTCATTTACACATTTCTGGATGAAACGCTGGATCGCCAATATTCTTCAGAATATACTTCGGGTAAGATGCTGGGCTTCTTTACAATAATCGCGATAGTGATTGCCTGCGTAGGACTATTCGGGTTAGCGGCTTACTCCATCAGTCAGCGCACCAAGGAGATTGGTGTCCGAAAAGTTTTGGGCGCAAGCGTGAGGAGCATAACGCTTTTAATATTCGGCGATTTTGGGCGGTTAATCATAGCCGCATTCATTATCGCGACTCCTGTTTCCTATTATGCCATGGACCGCTGGCTTGAAAGTTTCGCCTATAAAACCTCTCTTAATCTCTGGGTGTTTTTACTTGCAGGAATATTGGTGTTGTTTATTACGACAATTACCATTTCATACCAGTCTATTAGCGCAGCCACAGTGAATCCGGCAAAAAGTCTCAAGTCAGAATAGAAAGTTGATTTTGGACGGAAGACAGATGTATTTTGAAAGAACCGGTGGCTATTGTTCAAT
>DASWHX010000068.1:0-4203 GCA_036397995.1 Cyclobacteriaceae bacterium | reverse complement strand
TGGGTAAAACTACTAATCATTAGTCTTGCCTCAGCCGGATCCAAGCCTTCTTTAAGCCATGTCGTTTCCAGTTCCCTCGGAACAATAAATGGCATGCGTGGACCTTCCAACTGCGGGTTATTATGAATCTGGGCCAATAATGAATTGCCTTGCGTGGTGATAAGCGTACACGTATCTCGTTCATGGCCTGGAATGGATTTCCAGTAACTCCATAGCCCACCTACGGCAAATGGTTCTCCTGTTTTCAGAGCAATATAATAAGGATAAATTTTTCCATTTTTGTGGTGATGTTCAAAAAATCCATCCAGCAAAATCAAACACCGGTGACCATATTGAAAAGCATCACGGTAGGATAGTTTTTCCATCAACTCTTCACCACGGGCATTTAGTGTCGAGTTTTGTATGGCAACAACTTTCTTTGGATCATTAACCCAATGAGGTATTAGTCCCCACTGAAAAAAATCAATAGTTGCGGGATCATTAGTTGAAATCACAGGAAGATAAGGATGGTCATATCCAAGGGCATGGTAGTTTTGAATATTTGCATCGGCGGAACGCGGATCTTTAAATTCAACTCCAAACCTGTTAGTATATACACCACGTTTGAATGTGAGAGCTCTTACATCGTAACACATAATAACCTGCTTGCAACGACATAATTAACAAAAAATCTGTAAAAACCAGATTGATTTTACAATTTAGAAGGATGGCGAAGGAAAATTTGCTTTCCGGCGAATTTATTCAATTACAAGCTTTGTCTGGAACCTTTTTAATGAATCACTTACTGTAATTAGATACAGGCCGGTATTAATGGGGTGATCTTTCAAATCCAGATTCATAATTCCATTGGAGTTATTGATTTGCGTTTCGAGAACAACATCACCCTGCAATGAAATAATCAAAATTGTAAGGGAGGCCCCAGCCTCAAAATAACCTGGCAGTATTCCGATCGAAACTTTACCATTAGTCGAAACAGGGTTAGGAAAAATTATTGTTGGATTTGCCTGAAGATTGGAGTTTTCAACAAAAATGACACTTGAATAGGAAGATGAATTATCGAAATTAACCTGGCGAAGTCTATAGTAATATATTCCTAAGCCAATTTGATCGGTTGCATGATATTCATGTTTCTCTGCCGTTGTACCATTTCCAGCTACTTCCAAAATTTTTGAAAAGTCCTTGCCATTGTTTGATTTCTCTAAATCGTAATGATGATTATTCAATTCTGAAGCTGTAACCCATGTAAGCATCGTAGAATTGCCTTGAACAGTTCCATGGAAATCTATTAATGTAACAGGCAGTGGATTAACATTTCCTTTTGTACCAAATGTAACCGGGCTGAAGCTGGTCATGCTGGCTGTAATGAAGCCGGTTCCGGATTCTCCTACAGTGCTTCCCGGATCAATCGCACCGCCGAGATCTTCCCACTGCGTTAAATTAAAATGCGCGAACGTTAGATCCTGCGGAGAGAGTGTAAGGCTGGTGATGTCACTGAATAAAGCATCTGTCCAGTAAAGACTTACGTCTGCAGATATTGTATGAGCTGTAACGGGTCCAATGTCCCAAAACTCAATGCCGGAAACGCCACTAAGGGTCGCGTCTAAATTTGAAGCATTGGGTGCCGCTAACATAGTATATTCCGCCGCCATAATAAGATTTGCATCCCCTCCAAAAATTGATGCATGTCTAATAGGCTCAAGTACTGCATCGGTTCCATTGAAGTCACCCACGGGATAAGTAAAATCACTCACCCCCACCTTGTACACAGGACCATCAATAAAGCTTCCTGAATTATAGCCACTGGCCAACGCGTTATCAGAAAAAATAATTTTGGCGGTAGAAGCAGTCTGAACAATTCCGTCTAGAAAATTCACGGTGTTTGCAACATCAACATCTCCGGTAAGTGTAAATTGTGGAATTATGGAGCTTGTATTGTTAAGAATAATATTATTGTACTGAATCTTATCTGTCCCCGGGACAGGCCAGTTAGATTGAGCAATTACCTGGGGATTAGTGCCATTTAGCAAGATAGAACTCTGATTCATAAACAGAACCCTTCCATAGCCGTATCCGGGTAGCGAAGATCGGGTAATGGTGGATTGTAGTTCCAGTTGAGCGTCGTTACTAAATTCAAAACCAAGATTTGACGCGCCTCTACTTTTCAGTTGAATATCACCAAAGGAAACAAAATTAGCACTCTCTTTAAATGTGAATAAGTTTCTGTTTGTATTTGCGTAGGCCAAACCGGTTTCTAAGGTAGTAACTCCCTGAACCGTTAGAGTGGTTGCTTCTTCAAAGGTGGAACTTATTAATGAAGTGGTCGTGGTAGTGTTGGCTAATAATTTAATATCCAGATTTCTCCCAACGGATAAAATTCCGGTGCTGCCAGCAGTTGTTCCTGATTGAAAAAATAAATTTCCTTTAAAATCGTTCACCACAAGGTCTCTGCCAACCGATACATCATACGCACCATTAAGGGTAAAAAACATTGTTCTTGTATTAGTGCTGTTATTCATTGTTACGTTCATGTCATTACCGATATTCACGGTGGAATTTGTAATGAAAATTCCCGATCCATTGGTTGTAGTGCCCACGCCATCGAAAATCAGATCCGAGCCAATCGTAACATTCGCGGTGGATTGTTCTATTTTAAGGAGCGCATTTAAGTTGTCGGAATAGAATTCCAGGTTTTCCCCAATGTCCAGATTTCCATTTATGGTGAGTTCTGTGGATCCGCCTGGAGTGGCTGGATTTGTGGATTCCATTCTGAAACTCCCGTTGGGAATCAGAAGAGATCCATCCGGCCATATTCTGAATTCAGAAGTGTTACTGCTCGAAGGCCCCCCCGATGCCTTATAAAGAATTCCTGCAGTTCCCTTAACCATAACTTCCCCTGAGACATCTGTGTAAATATGATTGCCTCCGGTTTTAGTGACAAGAATATTATTTTCGATTGTTGCTTTAGTTAGAACAAGCCAGCATGAACCACCGGCGGATTTATCAATGATAAGATCGCCTCCAATATTTAGAATGGAATTACCCGCATTACCAAACACCATTTCATCACTAACGTTGACTTGGTTTAAATACACATTATTGATGACATCCACATTAGAATCATCAATGGCAATCAGCCGGATGTCACTAGCGCCACCCGAAGACCTGTTAGTCTGCCATACAATATTGCTGGCGGAGAGCGTAGAAGTTCCCTGAATTTCCACCTTCAATTCGCTGAATATCTGACTAAGAGCAATGGATGGGTCCTGATACAATTCCAAATTTCCAGAAATAATTAAGCTGGAGTTACCTGTCATGTTAATTTCAATCTGATTCTCCGATTGACTGTTTCTGTGGTGATAAATAAGGTCACCGCCAACACCAACATTGCCGCCGGTCATATAAAGCCGGCATGCCATATTGTACTCATTGTCGCGGTCAAACTCCAGATTTCCCGCTATGGAAAGAGTAGCTCCGGCAACAATAAGTATTTCGGCCGCTAATGATTGGCCAGCTGTTGAATTAACGAATGCGTTCCCATAAGCAGTTAGAGTACCGGTTCCGGAAACGGATAAGGAAGCAGAGTTTACTGAATTGTTATTTATGGTCAGATCATTTACTCTTTCTGCTGTTGAAACCGTTACCAAATGGTTAATCACCACATTATCGGAAATTCCGGGATTTCCTACCGGGCTCCAGGTTGTGGAACTGGCGAAATTTCCATTTACAACAGAATTGAAGGTGGTTTGTCCTATTGAGGAATTTGCAAGGAACAAGGCGGTAACGCATAAGGCGAAAGCAAAATTAAAGGGAGTTTCCATATTACTGGCACTTTTAAGATTGCTATATTACTTATTAAATAATAAATATTATGTTTAAACAGTTTTTTACATATTAAATGTAATATTTAAATAAATAAGTGAATCTAAATGAACCATAACCTTTGAATTCCAGTTACTTATAAAATTTTCTCAAAAGATAAGGGTTGTGTTTTTGGATGGATAAGCAGAAATTTCAAGCAATTTTTTATTCGATATAAATTTTCTTATTTACCTGGAAGATCACCTCAACTCTGTTCACCTGAATTTCAGTCAGGAAAAGGTATGGATGCTGAATCTAGCTCTTGCCTTTATCATGTTTGGTGTGGCCTTAAGTCTTGAGACCCGGCACTTCAGGGAAGTTGCAAGAAATCCCAAAGGATTTTGG
>DASWHX010000067.1:0-17220 GCA_036397995.1 Cyclobacteriaceae bacterium | reverse complement strand
CAGGTTCCAGTCTTACCTGAATACCGGCCAGCAGGGAGACACATACCTAAAGATAATTGGCGAAAATCAATATGAATGGGGGTTTGAAGGAAGAGTAAAATATCTTATCACTTATAATCCGGATGCGCAAACCTGGCTGGAGACCGGTGAGTACTCAGCGGATAACGGAACATCGTGGAACAAATTTATTGAGATGAATCTCAAAAAGGTAAAATAAAATTCATGCCCGTTGTGAAAGTAATTTGTTTTCCACTCCCCTGCTTCGTGGTTCGTGAGACACAAACCACGGCTAGTGGAGATCGAAATGATTTTGTATTATCAAATCACCTTCTGTAACGGGCATGAATCCAGCTTCTTCTCATTAAGGAGTTATTATGAATTCAGAGTGCCGGCAATTCTGATTTCATTGCCATCAAAACCAGCGCCGCCAGTGGGGCGAAATCATAGTTTACTGATTTATGGATTGCACCAAACTTATTCTAACCATTTCAGAAGTTTTTCGTCAATCCTAAAACTACAATTACCGGAGGACCGCCCACGTAATTGCTTCCTGCAATTTTCCAACCTTCCAATACTATTGATGTCTCCGCCTGGATTGTCAAACTTTTGGATAACGGCCAGGCGATACCGCCATTAACCGTATTCCAGAATCCTCCTTCAAATCCCATATCTATTGGCTCGTCATGGTGATTCATTCCTGCCAATAGTGCATCGATACAATGGGCTTCAACTACACCCACCCCAAAAGAAAGCATTACTAAATCTTCAATTTTCCATTCGGCAGCAATAACCGGCCAGCTCAACATCCAGGGTTCATTTCCAAAATTTTTGGTGCTCGCATAATAAAAAACCGGCATCCGGAAATAAACTCGGAAATTCTCATTGGGTTGGTACAATTGGGCGCGGAGTCTTATACCATATCCGATAACATTAGGTGTGGTGCCCACTATAATTCCTGCAGCAAACCGGCGGGTTATACCATACGTTCCCTCAATTAAAGCGACATAGGGTATTCCGGTAGAGATCGTTGCCTGAAATTTATTTTTCCCGGGGAAAAGAAAATCGTTTGATCGATCCTGGCCGAACAAGTTCAGGGTCAAAAGGCTCCCGCCAATTAGTAAACAAAGGTGTATTGTTATCTTTTTCATGAATTTATTTTTATTTGGATGAAGGTAGGCGGACGACCTGGTGGAAAGAAATTGCTTTCTGCGTATACCCCATGTGAATATTTGCAATTATATCTGACTCAAGTCGAATACTGTCACACTTAATTGCAATAATTACCAATCCAGCATTAATCATTGGTTTTGTTTTGCATTACGTGCAAGAAAGTGTGGATTAATGCGCAAAATACAGTTTCAGCCTGCGTTATTAAATGGATAACTTTCCAAAAAAATCAAGATGAAGAAAATAATTGTAGGCTGTATTAAAGCGGGTCTGGTGATGATTTTCCTTATTACAGGAACAACAGTTTCAGCACAGCCTGCACAAATTGGTCTGTTCTCCGATTCTGTAATGAGAACTAAAACCATTAGAATTGAAAATTCACTGGTCATTACCGACTATGGTAGTTTTACTCCAGATGTAATTCGGTATATTGAGTTTGTTGACAAAGACATTACCCAAAGAGATTTATATAAGCAACTTAAAGCTCTTAATGTGAGGTTTTATTTTTCTCCAATTTTTTTAGCTGTGGTAAAGCTGCATAATAATAAAAGGTTTTCTGGTTATGTGCTTGCTGCAAATGAAGGAAAGGTTACACTTTTCCGGAGATGGACTAAAAAGACGTTTCCATTATCAGATATTGAGCACCTTACGATATATGAAAACAAGTCGGGAGAGTTTTGGGGAGGGTTTGGTTACGGAGTAATTGGTCAGTTGGTTGCGGGCGCCACCCTCATTGCTATTACCGCGCCGACTGGTGAATTCCTGTTTTTTGCAGCCATTGGAATGGTTACCGGCAATTTGGTCGCCGGGCTGGCGGTTGGCAGTATCGTAGGACACGCCATAATGACTTCAAAAGTAAATGCCAGCAAAAAGCGTTATGTGGTAACAGGAGAAAACCTGAAGGAAATTGAAAGCATTTTAACAAAGCACCAGACTATGAAAAATGAAAGCACGAAGTGGATGTATAAGAAAATGACAGCGCAATAGAAAATGACAGCGCAATAAAGTTAGAGTGTCCAATACTTTTCAAAAGGTTGCAGCATTTTTTCACTCACACACGCGCTGAATCATAGAGCCAAAGTGCGCTTCCCCTTTCAGGGACAAATAATACTGCTATTTCCCTTTCTTAACTCCCTGCTGCACTAACGACCGCCCGACCCAGGTTATTGGTATCTGTTCCAAACCAGATCTCCCGCTTTTGGGGATAAAAATACATGTGCCGGATGACGCCCCCTCCGCTCGGAATTTCCGTAATGCCAACGAAGGATCCATTTCCCGGATCGAATCCAACCAACCGGTTAGGATCAAGACCTGCTTCCGCTATCCAGATAATTCCCTGGTGATCCATGGCTGTTCCATACGGTCTTGAATCTCTTCCGCCTGGCAGAGGCCATTCCGCAAAACTTCCTGTGTTTGTGTCATAACGGCCCACATACCCTTTGGAGTAATCAGCATAATAGATCAATCCTTCCTTGATCTCTAACCTGCGCGGGCGGGAATTACTATCAGGCAGTTCAATTTCCTTAAGCTCAAATGTCGATGGATCTATTGTTGCCAGTTTATTCGTTCCAAACAACACCACCCAGGGTTGATTTTGCGGATCCATTTTGATGCCGTATGGCCTTGCTTTGGGAGTAGGGACCGAAACCAGTTTCACCTCGCCTGTTGTGGTATTCAGGTAACCGATGAAATTTCCACCCTGGACAGTAAACCAGATGTTGCCTTCCTGGTTGAACACGAGGGTATGAGGGTCCCTTGCTTCCGGATCGGGCATTGGAAACTGTGTAATTGATCCATCTGCAGGATCAAGTTTTCCGATATGCGCATTCAAATTACCGGCATACCACACAAAGCCTTCATCGTCGATGATCAGATTATGTGGATTGCTACGTTCCGGTACTTCAAATCGCTTGAATTCCTCCGTTGCAGGATCAAAGGATGCAAGATAATTTCCTGCCTGGCCACAGAACCAGACTTTTCCATCCGGGGCAACATAAGGATCGCGGGGACGGCTATCTTCCCAGGGTACGGGCCATTCTTTGACTTCCAGCATTGCCTGGACATCAGGCTGTTCTGATTGTTCGTCCTGATTGCTCCTTTCACCGGAGCAATTGATCAGAAGAACGGAGATTAATAATGAAAAGATTGTACAAATGGTTCTTGTGGTATTCATATCGCAAGATCAGTTGATTATAAATCTAAATTTAACAATCAGAATCAGAATATGAAGGCTTATTATTTAAGCGGGAAAAGGATTATTCATAATTTCCCCTTCCAGTCCCTTGGTAGGGAGGGAGTTCAGGGTGGTCGTAACTTGAAGTAGTAAATTTGACAGACAAAAAACTTACCACAGTGGGTAGAGGTACCCCGTTAGATGACTGTTGCCATGGAACCAGGGCTAGTGGGGGTGTAAAAAATTTGTTAAGAAAGTTCCTAATGGTGAGGATAATTCTTATCCCCTATAATTCCTTTTCTCATTATATTCGTGTTAACATACTCCGGCTATGAAATGTAAATTTGCTGTTCTTTCTCTTTTTTATGTTTTACTTGCAATAACGGCTGTCGCGCAAGAGAAAGATTCCACCAAAGGTTACCGGAAATATGATTTGTTGCCGGCAATCAGTTATGCTCCGGAAACCGGCCTCACCCTGGGAATTATCGGGTACCGCTATTTGCGACTCGGAAAAAAATATCCTACCCGGCAATCTAATATAGATTTCGTTGCTGTGTACACAACCAGAAATCAAATCATTGTTGAAAGCAATTGGGATATCTTTACTGACGGCGACAAATTCCGGTTCCGTGGATTTGCCGGTTATAATTTGTATCCTGACAGAAACTACGGTTTAGGTAATAATGCCAGCGCCTTTATCAGGGAATATGAATTGGATAACGCACTCAAGACAGATAGCACTGATCTCAACTATCTAAACTTTTCCATTCAACGAATAACTTTCAAGCCTGTCTTTTTAATGAAATTGAGAGATAAAATTTATGGCGGCGTGCGCTTTGACCTGGAGTATCAATACGCTATGAAAATTATTCCCGATCAATATACTTTTCTTCGTGAAGGATCTGCCATTTCGCTTATGCAAAATAATAACACCGGATTCCGTTCCGGAGTCGGCCTGGCGCTGGTTTATGATTCCAGGGACAACATACTGAATGCCAGGAATGGGATTTTTATTGATTACAGTGCTTTGTTCTACGGTAAGCTGTTAGGTAGTGATTATACCTATTCATACACCCGCATTGATGCACGAAAGTATTTTAACCCGGTAAAAAATCATAGCATTGCACTGCGCGCTAATTTCATATTCAGCAGAACAGATGAAATGGTTATTCCCATGCGCGGTTTAGCCAGGGTCGGCGGTCATGACTTCATGCGCGGATACTTCCGGGGTACTTTTCAGGATAAGAATCTTGCTTCTTTCGAAGCGGAATACCGGCTTCCCTTCTGGAGTGATGATGTGGATGCCCCGCTGTACAAAATCTGGAAACGCCTTGGGATGGTTGCGTTTGTTTCAGGAGCCCAGGTCTATGGATATAGTGGCAATTTTGCTTTTGATAAATTCAATTATGCGGCAGGAACAGGTCTGCGTGTACTTTTCAATCCGGAATCCAGAGTAAATATACGCATAGACTATAGCTGGGGATTATCTAAAGATTCTGCAGGCCCCGGCAGCAGGCAAACCGGATTATATTTTTTCTTGTCGGAAGCCTTTTAGGCAGTGAAGCAGTGAGGCAGTGAGGCAGTGAATCAGTGAAACAGTGAAACAGTGAGGCAGTGAGGCAGTGAATCAGTGAGGCAGTGAAACAATGAGCAGTGAGCCAATCAGTTTCCTGAATTGATATTTTTTCTTGATGTTTTCAGAATGGAATACAGTATCTTAATAATTTCCTCACAATCATCCCTAAAGGAATTGAAGTTATCACGGTTGAGGTAGTTAGTTGCATGCAACAGATTAAGCCAATAAATTGTTTCCTTAGCCTCTTTATAAGCAATATACATTTTTGAGACAAAGTCTTTTTTTGATGAACCCCCCAAACCTTCTGAAACATTTGCCCCGATAGAAGTTCCACTTCGGAGAATTTGTTTAGTCATAACATATTCATTCTTTTCTTTAGATAGTATTTTTACTAACTCCACAACCTTAACGGCGAAGGAGAAAGATTTTTCCATTATGATACTTTTATTCTTCACTATTAGGATATTTGATTAGGTATAATATTTATATGAATAGTGCAAATTACTAAAAAATTACTATTAACCCTACTGCTTCCTGCTTCCTGCTCACTGTTTCACTGCTTCACTGTTTCACTGTTTCAGCCTCAGCGCATTTCCAATCACCGAAACCGAACTAAAACTCATAGCCGCGGCCGCGATCATCGGGCTCAGCAAGACACCAAAGAATGGAAACAATACGCCGGCAGCAAGCGGCACTCCTATCGTGTTATAAACAAAAGCAAAAAATAAATTCTGCTTGATATTTCGCATTACTTTTTTACTGAGCTCATAAGCCCGTGCAATTCCAGTCAAATCTCCTTTCACCAGGGTAATTTGTGCACTTTGCATTGCAATATCCGTACCTGTGCCCATTGCAATGCCCACATTTGCCTGGGCCAGCGCTGGCGCGTCATTAATACCATCGCCTGCCATTGCAACCTTAAATCCCTGATCTTGCAGGTTTTTCACCTTTTTATGTTTGTCTTCAGGCAAACATTCCGACTCATAGCCATCAAGATTTATTTCATTTGCAACCGCTCTGGCCGTAAATTCATTGTCACCGGTCAACATATATACTTTTACCCCCATCTCCTGCAATGACTTAATTGCAGCCGCGGATGTGGATTTAATTTTATCTGCTACACTGATTATTCCCTCAATTTTGTTTTCGACCATCAGAAACATGACTGTTTCTCCGGCCAATTGCCATCCTTCAACCAGTTTACTCACTTCCTCATCGATGGCAACATTAAAATCTTGAACCAGTCTTTTATTCCCCAGGCCAATCCTTTTGCCGCGGAACATGGCTTGCACGCCCTTTCCTGAAACGGATTCAAACTCTTCCAGCTTCTCCAGTTCCAAGTTAGCTTCCTTCGCTCCTTTTACAATTGCATCCGCGATTGGGTGTTCACTGTAGGCATCAAGAGAAGCCGCAAATTTCAGAATTGCCTTTTCCTCATAAGCTCCCAGTGATTTGTAATTTTTTAGCCTTGGCTTGCCTTCCGTAATGGTTCCGGTTTTGTCAATTACCAGCACATTAATTTTATTCATTTCTTCAATTGCTGTTGCATCTTTAACGAGAATTCCGGATTGAGCTCCTCTTCCAGTCCCCACCATAATAGACATTGGTGTTGCGAGTCCGAGGGCACAAGGACAAGCAATAATTAGCACTGAAACCGTATTAACGAATGCATAGACGTAGGCAGGCTCCGGACCGAAAATTGACCAGACAACAAAAGTTATGATGGCAATAGCGATTACAATCTGAACAAAATATTTCGCAACAATATCCGCAACCTTTTGGATAGGAGCCCGTGACCTGCCGGCCTGGTTCACCATCTCAATAATTTGTGCCAGCAAAGTTTCACTTCCCACTTTATCAGCTTTCATTTCGAAAGAAGATTTACCGTTGATTGTTCCGCCGGTAACTTTATCTCCCGGGGTTTTATCTGCAGGAATAGATTCTCCGGTGATCATGCTCTCATCGACCACTGCATTACCATCATTGATCGTCCCATCCACCGGGATTTTTTCTCCGGGCTTAACTCTTAAAGTATCTCCAACCTTCACCTCGGCCAACGGGATTTCGTGTTCAGTGCCATTAACCATTTTTCTTGCAACGGGTGGTACAAGATTAAGTAATGACTTAATAGCTGAGTTCGTTTTGCTATAGGCTCGCAATTCCATCACCTGTCCCAACAAGACTAGCGTAAGAATAACGGTTGCCGCTTCAAAATATAAATGTACATTCCCCTGTATGTCTCTGAATTGGGGTGGAAAAATTTGTGGCGCTATTAAAGCTATTATACTAAAAAAGTAAGCAGCTCCGGTACCGAGGGAAATCAACGTCCACATATTAGGTGAACGCCTTCTAATGGAACTCCATCCTCGCTTGAAAAATACCCAGGAGGAATAAAAAATAACGGGAGTGGATAAACCAAACTGAATCCAGCCCCATATTTTCCTGGAAGCAATATTTTCCAGATCTATATTTACCATTTCTGACATGGCGATTACAAATACAGGGGACGTAAATGCTACCGCAAGCCAAAATTTGCGTAGTGTCTTCTTATACGATTTTTCTTCATCACTTTCTGCAGCCTCATCAGGCTTTTCAGGAACTAAATCCATTCCGCACTTCGGGCAACTGCCTGGCTTATCACTCTTAACTTCCGGATGCATCGGACAAGTGTACGTGGTTTTACGAGTTTTACTTTTTGGTGATGAAAGTTTGACTTCCTGTTGTAAATGCATTCCACAAACCGGACAATCGCCAGGCTCATCATACATCTTATCGCCTTCACAACGCATAGGACAATAGTATTTCCCGGCTCCTTCCCTTTGCTCGTTCTTGCCACTGGATTGCACTGGTTTTTCCTCCATATGGCAATGACTATCATGATCGTCGTGGAGATGCACCTGGTGGCCGGGCTCGTGATGACAACAAGTATTCCCTTCTGATTTCTGTTCGTTAAAAGGAATTAAATTCATATTGCACACCGGGCATTTCCCTGGTTTGCTGTAAGTCTTATCCCCCTCACATTTCATGGGGCAGGAATATTTTATTGTGTCTGGCTCCTGAATTTTATTATGATTCTTATTCATTAGTCTTGATTTTACTCCTGATTTATAGACAAAATTAGCAATACAGCCTCTGCTGCTTGTTACATAATTCCCTAATTGATTTACAAAGTTTATTGTTCAGGACAGGAAATCAGATAAGGAAGGAAATGCTATCCCTGGGTAAGAATAGTACAAAATTCACATTTCGAAACCACGTCTTTCCTGTGATCAGCTCATAGTCTTAAGGATATGAAAGATTTAGGAGGAGGTATTGTTTAATTACCTAACATCCTGATTCCATAAACCGGCCCCACAATATTATTTTCCTTCGCTTGAAAAGCGATCTTTACTTCAGTCTTTCCCTCTGTTAATGATGGCGGAATAGGGTAAGTGATCTCATGAAATTTGCTTCCCTTATATATTACAAGTTCAACGGAGGCCAGGAGTTCACCATCAATAAGAATATCAAAAGCGCGACCCCGGTTATCTTCGCCCCAATAAATACAATGAAGCGTATTTTCCGAGCCCTGTTTAATTTTCGAAATAAAAGAAAAACTTCCATTCCTATTTGTACGAATAAACGACTTCCGGTGATTTTCGCCTGTTCTCACTTCAACTCCCTCGAATCGCTGTCTTTCTTCAGATTCCTTATCCCCAATAATCAGCATATCAATCGTACGGTTCTCAATGTTTAGTTTTCTTTGTTTCTCGTCCTCCATTCTCCTGAGTTCTTCCTTCCATCGAATTGGATGATATACATCCCAGTAGACGCTGTAAAATTCGTCAATGGTTTCATAGAACGGGATAAGGTTTACTTTGCTGCTATCGCTCATCTTTCCAGTACTGAAAAGCAGTGATTTTTCATCTCGCTTATCCAACCATGTTTCAACGTCTGGATTTCCGGTAATAAATGATGGGATACCTATTTCAGGATCCGGTTCTGTCTCTCCGAAGTTTCCTGCCAGCAATACCGGTCCGTAGAAGAGGGCAACCCTATTGGGATTGTCTGGCATGGGCTCAGAATATAGTTTCATTGGTAATTCTACGATAATTTCGTCGCCAGATTTCCATTTTTGCTCCAAATGCAAATATCCGTTACCGGAGCCGGCATATTCCTTTATTTCCTTGCCATTTATTGAAACTCTAAAGTTATCGGTTACCCACTCAGGCCGGCGGATTAAAATGGGAAATGATATGGATCTCTCGGCTTCAATCCTGATCCTCACTTTATCTTCTTCGGGAAATTTGGTGTCTTGATGAATTATCACTCCTTTTTCATGCCAACTTAATTTGGAAGGTATAAACAGGTTAATAAATAATTTTCCATCTCCTGAATGACTGTAAATTGCTTCACCGTACTTCACATGATTTTCCATTCCGGATCCGTGGCAGCAGGTAAAATTATTAAATTCATTGCTATATCTTTTCCGGGATCCCATTCTTAGTGGTACAAAGTAGCACACCATTCCGTTGTTTGGATTCTGAGAAGCAAGTATGTGGTTATATAAGGCTCTTTCATAGTAATCCATTTGCCATGACATCGGAGAGATAGCAAAAACATGCGTTGTCAGTTTAAGCATATTATAGGTGTTGCAGGTTTCTGTTGTATTGTCAGTCAATTCATCATTGAGCCTGCCCGGAGCGCTTAATCTTTCATAGTTGCTATTGCCTCCGTTTGCGTAAGAATGCATATTCACCATCACATTCCAAAAAAATAAAGTTGTTACAATATCCTGTGAGTTACCAGTTAATTCATATCTGCGGGCGGACCCAATTACTTTGGGAATCTGCGTATTGGAATGTTTTCCCGGGAGAACATTTTTTTCCATTCCCAATGAATCAAGTATATGATGGTCTTGAAATTTTCTTGACAGTTCCAGGTACTTTTTATTACCGGTGAATGCGTATGTATTTGCCAATGTTTCATTCATTCCTCCGTATTCGCATATCAGCATTTTCCACCTGAGCGAGTCACTTAATCCGGAAATTAAATCTCCGGTCCAATCGGCAATTCCAATATTTATTTCCAATGCTTTCTGGTTGTCAGTGTATAAATACGCATCCAGCAGACCGGCCATAATTTTGTGCAAAGTGTAGAAAGGCGACCAGGCTCCATTCAGATAAAAATCACGGGCAGTTATATTTCCCTTTTTTACTTCTGCCCAAACGCTATCCTCGTTGGGAATGGCGCCCACATACCCCGTACCTCTCGCTTTTTGAGTTTCTTCCAATTGCTCCACCATATAGTTCACGCGTTCCAGGTATCGCGTATCTTTTGATACCGCGTAATACATGGAGCATGATGACAGATAGTGTCCCAAACTGTGGCCTGCCAGACCTGCAGACTCCCACCCGCCATAAATTTCACCCTTTGGTTCCAGGCCGGCATTTGACCTGAATTGAGATAATAACCTGTCCGGCTCTACTTTAAGCAGATAGGCCGCCGTAACTTGCATTGCCTCCTTGAATGGACTTTCCAGTAGTTCAACATCTGACAAATTAAACGCGTAGCTTCCCAAATTCAATGTTTCTACTTTAACCCGGGAATCATTCCACCGGGGCAAATAGGATTGGGCACGGGAAATTGTTACGAATGCTAGGAAGATTGCTGCAAGTAAAATTCTATTCATGGCAGGTTTTTGATCGTGATAATTGAAATTATGAAAAATCTGCATAAGAAAGCGAAAGACCTTCCATTTTATGAAAAATTCTAAAAAAATGTTGTTTTAAGTAAATTGCCAATTACATTTGGACTATGGTTAAGAAATCGTTCAATAAAATCTGGTGGTGGAAAATGCTAACTATTAAGGCGTGACCCGGGAATTTTATTGATTAATAAGATATAAGCCTGCCTCACGCAGGCTTTTTTTATGTTAAAGAAATGATGGTGATTATAAAAAAATGGTGGTGGATTTCAAACTGGTTCAGGTGAGCATTTTATAGGTATGTCCGACAAAAGGCTTGCTCACCACTGAGGAAGCCTTTTTTATTTTCTGATTATGAAGAAGAATCTTAAAATTATTCAAAAGAGAATTTTAGCCGATACATTAACGCCGGTAATAATTTATTTAAAGTTAAGGGACTTATACCCTTATACATTGTTATTGGAAAGTTCTGATTATGAAAGTTCCGTTAACAGCAAATCTATAATTTGTGCCTCACCCATCAGCAGATTTGTTGTGAAAAATAACACACTAAATGTTGAGAGTCCGGGCGGGGACAAAATTTTTCATCAATTCCAAAACAAAAGAGAATTGCTTGATTTGCTAACAGAGTCATTTTCATCCTTCCATGTTGATTCAAAAGAAAATGAGATTGGGTGCAACGGTTTTTTTGGTTATATGACCTTTGATTCCGTAAAATTTTTTGAACCTGTTTCTTTTAACAAACCCTGTGATGAAAATTCCATAATTCCTGAAATGATATATGCCGCCTACCGGTTCGTAATTGTAGCTGATCATTTTAAGAATGAAATCCTGCTCATTGAAAATCTCATTGGAAATCAGGAGTCGGAGCTTGAAGCCCTAATCGCGATCATCAGGAACAGGAATTTCCCTATGTATACTTTTCAGTCCAATGGTGAAGAAAAAAGTTATTTCAGGGATGCTGATTTTTTGGAAATTGTGAGCAAGGGAAAGCAACATTGTCAGCTGGGAGATGTCTTTCAGGTTGTATTATCACGAAAGTATTCACGACCTTTCCTGGGTGATGACTTCAATGTTTACAGGGCACTTCGCTCCATTAATCCATCTCCGTATTTATTCTATTTTGATATGGGTGAATTTCGGATTTTCGGATCGTCGCCTGAAGCCCAATTAACAATTAAGAATAACAAAGCGGCCATTTTCCCAATTGCCGGCACTTATGAAAGAAATGGCGATCCGGAATTTGACAAAAAGGAAGCAGAAAAACTTTTGCTCGATGAAAAAGAGAATGCGGAGCACGTAATGTTGGTTGACCTGGCCAGAAATGATTTGAGCAGAAGCAGCTCCAATGTATCCGTGGAGTCATTTAAGGAAATCCAGTATTTTTCCCATGTAATCCACATGGTTTCAAGGGTTACTGCAAGCCTTGGAACCGATGAATTCAATTTTGACATAGTTGCAGATACTTTTCCGGCGGGAACTTTATCGGGAGCTCCAAAAATAAGAGCCATCGAACTGATTTCAGAACTTGAAGATTCTCCCAGAGGATATTATGGCGGTGCGATTGGTTATATCAGTTTCAATGGTGAGTATAATCACGCAATAATGATTCGGTCTTTTCTAAGCAAAAATAACCAACTGACTTATCAGGCAGGGGCCGGTATTGTGGCAAAATCAAATCCTGACAAAGAGTTAGATGAGGTTAACCATAAACTAAATGCGCTAAGGCAAGCGATTGAAAACGCTACAAAAATTAATTACCTATGAAAATTCTGGTGCTGGATAATTTCGACTCTTTTACTTACAACCTTGTTGATATCATCAGGAAGGGAAACCACAACGCTTCCTGTAGCGTGTTTAGAAATAATGAAATCATTCTTGATGACTGCAGGAATTATGACAAAATTCTTATTGGCCCCGGACCTGGTTTGCCAAACTCAGCAGGAATAGTTCCGCAGGTTATTCAGGAACTGGGACCTTGCAAAGATATTTTAGGTATCTGCCTGGGCCATCAGGGAATAGCGGAAGCCTACGGAGCTCAATTATTCAATCTTGATTCTGTACTGCACGGGATCACCAATAAGATCAAAGTAATTGACTCCGCTGAATTACTCTTCAAGGACCTTCCCGCGGAATTTAATGCAGGCCATTACCATAGCTGGTCGGTGCTGCCGGAAAGTGTTGGCGATAACCTTGTTGTAACTGCCATCGATGAAAATGGGTTGATCATGGGGCTCAGACATTCACAATTCTCAGTTCGCGGGTTGCAATTTCATCCGGAATCTATCATGACAGAACAAGGCGAAAAAATAATTATGAACTGGATAAATGGACAATGAAAGAATTATTAAATGAATTATTTTCCTACAAGACCATTTCGAGAGAAAATGCTTATGGAGTAATGCTAAGGATTGCGAAAGGCGATTTCAGCAATTCCCTGGTTGCTTCATTTCTCACTATTTATAATATGAGATCAATCACTCTTGATGAGCTGGCTGGATTTAGGGAGGCCCTTCAGGAAATGTGCGTGCCTGTAAACTTGTCAGCCTATGATCCAATAGATCTAAGCGGAACCGGGGGCGATGGTAAAAATACTTTCAATATTTCAACGCTTGCTTCCTTTATAGTTTCCGGGGCAGGGCAAGCCGTAGTGAAACATGGAAATAACGGAGTATCTTCTATTTGTGGTTCTTCAAATTTACTGAGCCACTTTGGTTATGAATTCAGTTCGGATAAGGATACCTTAAGACGAAGTCTTGATGCCGCCGGTATCTGCTACCTGCATGCTCCTTTGTTTCACCCTGCCCTGAAAAATATTGCAACGGTAAGAAAGGAACTTGGAGTAAAAACTTTTTTCAATATGCTTGGCCCGATGATTAATCCTGCATCACCAAAAAAGCAAATTACGGGAGTATTCAGTCTTGAGTTAGCAAGGCTTTATGGGTATTTATACCAGAACACAGATAAGAAATATCAAATAATTCATTCTCTGGATGGCTACGATGAGATCTCATTAACATCGGATTTCAAAATTATTCATGCAGGGGGAGAGAGTATTATTTCACCCGGAATGCTGGGCTTCGATCAAATATCGCCTAAAGCAATTAATGGCGGCAATTCGATTGAGAAGTCAGCAGATATTTTTTTAAAAATATTAGCAGGTAAGGGCACCACAGAACAAAATAACGTTGCGATTTCCAATGCCGGCCTTGCACTTTATTGTGGGAAAGAACTGAGTTCTTTTACAGAAGGCATTTCCATCGCCAAAGAATCATTAGAATCAGGAAAGGCTTTGGAATCATTTAAAAAATTTCTTTCACCAGAAAAAACTTTTATGCATATATCTCATGGCAATACTTGATAAAATATTGAAATTTAAGCGGCGCGAAGTGGCGGAAAAAAAATCTCTGATCACTGTAAAATATCTGGAGAATTCCATCTATTTCAATTCTCAGACATTGAGTTTAAAAAAATATGTCCTGCGGGCCGACAAATCCGGAATTATTGCTGAAATAAAACGCAAATCTCCTTCAAGAGGAATTCTTAACACCAATGTTTCCATGGAGCAAACTTCAATTGGATATATGCAGGCCGGTGCTTCGGCGATTTCAGTCTTAACAGATTCAAACTTTTTTGGTGGATTTGCAGATGATCTGACTACCGCCAGAAAATTTAATTTCTGCCCCATCCTTCGTAAAGATTTTATCCTTGATGAATACCAGGTAATAGAAAGTAAGAGTATAGGCGCTGACGCCATTTTGCTAATTGCATCAGGTCTTGATTCAGGAAAATTAAAGAGTCTTGCCTCTTTAGCCCATTCCCTGGGTTTGGAAGTTTTATTTGAAATTCATTCAGAAAAGGAATTAAAAAAAATCGGCGAGCAGGAAATTGATTTAGTGGGAATAAACAACCGCAACCTGGATACCATGGAAACAAATTTATCTAAGTCGGAAGAGCTGGTTTCAAAAATTCCTGAAGGTTTAACGAAAGTTTCAGAGAGTGGAATTAAAACTCCGGATGATGTATTACACTTAAAAGAATTGGGATTCCATGGTTTCCTGATTGGGGAGCAATTTATGATTCATCCCCGGCCTGAAGAAGCTTGCTGTGAATTTATAGAGAAAGTTCTTGTCAAACAAAAAAATCCGATCAGTCATGAGTGATCTAAAATTAAAAGTTTGCGGAATGAAGGATGTCAATAATATTCGTTGTTTATCACAGCTTCCGATAGATTTCATAGGATTTATATTTTATAAGCATTCTCCCAGACACGTCGAAACAGATGATAAGGAATTCGTTGAAACTGTTCAGACTATGCCGAACAGCATAAAAAAAGTGGGGGTTTTTGTAAACGAAAAACCTCAAAAAATCCTCGAAACGGGAAGTCGGCTGTCATTAAATGTTATTCAACTTCACGGGGAAGAATCTCCCGCAACGTGCAAGCTTCTAAAGAAAGAGGGTTTCCTGGTTATAAAAGTGATCAAGATTGAAAATAACCTGCCCATTGAATTAGAAGCTTATGAAAACATCTGCGACTACCTCTTGTTTGAAGCCAAAGGATTAATGCCGGGTGGTAATAACAAAACATTTGACTGGAAAATTCTGGAAGCATTCTCTTTTCAAGCACCTGTTTTCATAAGTGGAGGGATTTCATTCAGTAATTTTTCAGAAGCATTAAAAATTCCAATTGATAATTTATTTGCACTTGACATAAACAGTGCATTTGAAATTTATCCGGGGTTTAAAGACGTTTCAAAGATTAATAAACTGCTAAGTAAACTAAAAAATGTTCCAGCTTAAGACCTGCACCGGACAATATGATGTAGATGAAAATGGGTTCTATGGTTCTTATGGTGGTAGTTATATCCCGGAACTTTTACATAACAACATTCAGGAGCTCAAAGAAAATTATCTAAGGATTATCTCACAACACAAGTTTAAGGACGATTACGAAAAGATATTGACAGACTTTGTTGGCAGACCCACTCCCCTGTTTTTCGCGGAGAAATTGAGTAATCAAACGGGAGCTCGCGTATATCTGAAAAGGGAAGACCTGGCTCATACCGGATCACATAAAATAAACAATGCAGTAGGTCAGGTTTTGCTGGCGCGAGCATTGGGGAAAACCAATATTATCGCGGAAACAGGGGCCGGGCAGCATGGCGTTGCAACCGCAACAGTATGCGCGCTGGCAGGCATACCCTGCAAAGTATTTATGGGTAAGATTGATATGAAAAGGCAGCAAGCAAACGTGGATCGGATGAAAATGCTGGGAGCTGAAGTATTACCGGTTTCTTCAGGCGCTATGACTTTGAAGGATGCAACCAATGAGGCTTTGCGTTATTGGATAAGTCATCCTTATGACACACATTATTTAATTGGGTCTGTTGTAGGTCCCCACCCTTTTCCCGACATGGTTGCCAGATTTCAATCTGTAATCAGTTGGGAAATAAAAAAACAGTTGACCAAATCAGAAGGCCGGGAAAATCCAGATTATATCATCGCATGTGTGGGCGGGGGTAGCAATGCCGCCGGAGCTTTTTATCACTACCTGGATCGCGATGAAGTAGCTTTGGTTGGAGTGGAAGCAGCCGGTGAAGGATTAATGAGTGGCAGGTCCGCCGCCACATTAAAACTGGGCAAAGCAGGAATTCTTCACGGCTCAAAGTCTTTTATCCTGCAGAACAATGATGGTCAAATAGCAGAGGCTCATTCTGTAAGCGCCGGATTGGATTATCCAGGCGTGGGACCATTGCATGCATACCTGGTTGAGAAAAAACGCATCAAATTGTTATCGGCAACAGATAGTGAAGCGATTGCAGCCGGGATAAATTTATCTCGGTTGGAGGGAATAATTCCCGCAGTTGAATCAGCTCACGCGCTGGCGGCTTTAGTAAAGCTGAAGTTTAAGCCGAACGATGTTGTGGTATTAAATCTATCGGGCAGGGGTGATAAGGATTTGGAAATATACAAAAGCTATGGACCAGGTTAGAAACATATTGGTAAATTCTTCCCTTAACTCTACTCTTCAAAGGGCGAGATTGCTTTCCATTTATTTTACTGCAGGCTATCCAAATGCAGCGGACACTTCACAAATTTTGCTATCTCTCCAGGAAGGCGGTGTAGATATTGTTGAAATCGGATTTCCCTTCAGTGATCCAATTGCCGATGGACCTGTCATTCAGAAAAGTTCACAGCGGGCAATTCAAAATGGAATCACACTAAAGAAAATCTTTAGTCAATTGGAACAGGTTAAAGATGAAGTAAGAATACCCGTAATACTAATGGGTTATCTGAATCCTGTGCTCCGGTTTGGAATGGAGCAATTCTGTACAAAATGTAATCAAACCGGAGTTTCCGGAGTAATAATACCTGACCTTCCAATATCGGAATTTATGACAGATCATTTTGAAATTTTCAAACAAAATAATCTGTCAGCCATTTTTTTAGTGACCCCAACTACATCTGAAGAAAGAATTCGATTAATCGATTCTATCTCAAGTTCCTTTATTTATGCTGTTTCTGATTCGGCCATTACCGGGGTGAAAAAAGATTTAACAGAACATCAATTGCAATACTTGAAAAGACTTTCTGAAATGAATCTGAAACATCCCGTAT
>DASWHX010000066.1:0-12764 GCA_036397995.1 Cyclobacteriaceae bacterium | reverse complement strand
GATATAGGCTACTATAAATTAGACAGGATGAATAAAGAGGGTGTCCAGGGAAGATCGATTGGTAAATTTATTACGGTTGCACGCAAACAAGTGGATGGTTCATGGAGGTTTAGGGCTGATGCATTTTCGGATGCCCCGGAAGAAGGGTTTTTCGGTAACTAGGGTTTGATATGAAAGGCAATCAGGACATCAAAATCTTCACTTAGATTTGTAAAGGAATGAGGGTTGCCTTCCTTCACCCAAACAATTGATCCCATTTTTACCGGAATTTTTTCTTCCCCAACCACCAGCGTCGCGTCACCATTTGTCACGATATTAATTTCATCCACATTATGAGTCATTGGCTGGTCGCCACCCAGAGATTGAGGAAGAAGGTACAACCCCATTCGTATGGTTGAAACAAAAAGAAACTGGTTCCAGACGTTCTCTTCCGGATTTCTTGGTTGCCTTAACTTATCAAGCTCAAAAGCCAACGCATCAGCATCGCCTGTTTTTGTTGGTGTTTTGGTGAATATAACAAGTGCAGAGAAGTCTTCTTCAATTTCAACAAACCTGTGCGAAACACCAGCTCTTACAAAGGCGATACTCCCGGCGGAGACATCAAAAGTGCTGTCGCCGGCTACTAGTTTTGCTTTTCCGGATACAATAAAATAAACTTCATCTTCATGGTGAACTGGCTGATTATCAATTACTTTAGACTTTAATTCGTACAGACCAATCGCGAAAGAAGACTCATTGAGAAATGGAAAATAATTCTTTCCGGATTCAGCCCGCTTCTGATGGATTTGTTCCGTTTCAAATAATTTCCAAACTTGCCCGGCTGTATCCTGGGGAAAGATAAATAATAGTAAGGCAAACCAATTTCTAACTTTCATTGCATTCACTATTAACTCAAATTTAAAGCCACATCAGCAAATATCAGGTATTGCCAGGCCATTGAATTTAATTATTTCATCCAAATTAATTTCCAATCCATCTTCCAACTTTAGAAATTCCGCTTTAATTTCTTATAAAGAGGTCAATGATTCTGTCGCAGGCAAATCTTCCGTTGATTCCGGATTGATCTCATTTTATTCGAGAGCAAGGATACCAGGAAGTAATTTGCCTTCCATATATTCCAGGAGTGCACCTCCGCCGGTAGAAACGTAGGAAACCTTGTCTCCAAATCCCAGGTTATTTATTGCAGAAGCAGAATCTCCACCTCCAATTAATGAATAAGCGCCTTTTTCTGTGGCTGAAACAACGGCTTCTGCAATTTCAATGGTTCCGGCAGTAAAATTATGCATTTCAAAAACACCCATTGGGCCATTCCATAAAATTGTCCTGGAGTTAATGATAATGTTAGAAAATACTTTCCGGGACTCCGGACCGATATCCATTCCAATCCAGCCATCTGGAATGGAAATGTTTTTGGCAACTTTATGTTCGGCGTTATTCTCAAATTTATTTGCAATGATGGAATCAATCGGGAGTTCCAGGTTCACATTTTTTGCTTTTGCTCTTCCTATCAGTTCTTTTGCTAAATCCAGCTTATCAGGTTCAAGTAAGGAATTGCCAATATTCCCACCCAAAGCTTTAAAGAATGTATATGCCATCCCACCCCCAATAAGGAGATTATTCACTTTATCCAGCAGTTTTTCAATAACCAAAATCTTGTCGGAAATTTTGGCGCCACCCATTACGGCGGTAAAAGGTTTTTCCGAATGATGTAAAACTCTATCTGCATTTTCAATTTCAGCGGCCATCACATATCCGCAAACTTTATCCTGAAAAAATTGGGCTACGACCGTTGTGGAAGCATGGGCTCTGTGCGCGGTGCCAAATGCATCATTTACGTATACATCACCCAAGGCAGCTAATTGTCTGGCGAAGCTCAATTCTCCTTTGGTCTCTTCCGGATGGAAGCGAAGATTTTCTAACAATAATAATTCCCCGGGTTTTAAATTCCTGGCTAACTTTTGCGGTTCTTCGCCGATACAATCGGAACTAAAGTAAACCGCACCACTGAAGCGCGATTGCAAATCGATTAATAGAGATTTGAGGGAATACTTTGGATTTGGCCCGTCTTTTGGTCTTCCCAAGTGAGACATCAGGATTGCTGATCCGCCATCAGAAAGTATCTTATTAATTGTTGGAATAGCTGACTTAATTCTGGTATCATCCGTAATCTGTAGTTCATTGTTTAAGGGAACATTGAAGTCTACTCGAATAAGGGCTTTCTTATTTTTGAAATTTATTGAATCTACCGTTTTCATTATTTATCAGATGCTCCGCGTTTAAGTCGATCGTTTATTGCCCGGCCTAAGCCATGATTAGGAACCGTTTCTGCAAGTATAAAATTAATATCCATTTTATCCAGAGATCGAAGACCTGAAAAAAGGTTGGTAGCGGCTTCTTCCAAATCGCCATTTTCTGATAATATGATCTGGCTGACAATCTTGGGGTGTTCAAATTTCTCCCTGAAAGAAAGAACTCCGACGCGATCATAATCGGGCATTCCAAGCAAAAGTTCTATATTCCCTAACACTAATTTCTTTCCTGGAGCGTAATGCGACTTAAGCATCCCGGGTGCAGAGGGATTTGACGAAGAATGCGTGACCACATTTATCTCTCCAATAATTGTTTGTATTTTTTCCACCGATAAACTCCCGCTTCGCAGAACAGTCGGAATTTTATTGTCAAACAAAATTATTGTTGATTCAATTCCAAGTTGGCAAGGTCCGCCGTCAAGAATATAATCAACGACATCACCCAAATTGTCATTCACATGGTCCGGAGTAGTCGGACTTACATATCCAAAAGGATTGGCGGACGGGGCAACCAATGGAAAATCAAGTTGCCGTAATAAATGTAATGTCATTTCGTGTGCTGGTATCCGCATAGCAACCGTATCCATTCCACTGGTTACCAAATAGGGAACAACGTCTTTTTTTGGCAGAACCAGTGTCATGGGGCCCGGCCAGAATTTTTCTGCTAAAAGCCTGGCCTGTGGATTCTCCAGGGTGGCATAATGGCTTATCTGGCCAATACTTGAACAATGAACTATCAATGGATCGAATTGAGGCCGTTTCTTTGCGCTGAAAATTCTTGAAACCACCCTCTCATCTAATGCATTACCTGCCAGCCCGTATACCGTTTCAGTTGGGATTGCAACCAGGCCGCCATTTTTCAAAATGGTTACGGCTTTTTCAATATCAGTGCCTATTTCCGCGATTAGTTTGAAGAATTAGACTCCAAATTATTAATTTGTGCCCAACTAACTAAAATAATTATGAGCAATAAAACGCGTTCTATCCTCAGATTGATTTCAATTCTTATGATTTTGATACCGGTGCTGGATAAATTGGACATTATGGTTATTCCGGCCTTGTCTGATTATGTGTTTTGGATGGTTGTAGCGGCTTCAGGAATTTTGCTTCTTACCTCAAAATAGAGCAGTTTTTACTATTTTCACTCAGGAATATATAATAAACTGATTATTTATTACATGAATTCCGCTCAATTTTAATCCAGGTTAAAAGCTATATTTTTTTCAGATTATAATTATATGGAGGAATAAACTTCATTTTGGATAAATCGTACGGAAATCTTACATAGATGCTAATAATAGGGAAAAGGCAAAGTTTAGGGGACAGTGATTAGTAAATTTGAATGAGTATTATCTCTGGTAGTATTTACCCCAAACTTTAAGGTTGATAGTTAACCCCGGCCCCAAAATCCGGGGTTATTCTTTTTTAGGAACCAAAACATTACTCAAAATTTCCTTTGCCGGATCCGGTAATTTTTGTGATGTCTGTGTCTTTGGATCCACACAAACCTGAACCGTTTTACCTTCAGCATAAAGGTGTGTTTCATCAGTTTCCTCAACAACCTTATACTCAAGATCGTAACTGGAATTACCAATTCTGGAACAAGAGATATACATGATGGGTTTACTCTGAGGTACAACCGGTATTCGATAGTCAATATTAAGGTTCGCTACTACATCTGTCCATTTAAAGGAGTTTTGTTCAAACAAGGACATTAGAAATTGCAGCCTGGCCAGCTCAAAATATGTGGCATAGGCAGAATTATTCAAGTGGCCCATCATATCAAAATCTGAATAACGGACCTGGATCGGTATACGCATAAAGCTCGGGAGGAACGGATTACTGTATAATAATATTTGCCTTATTCGTTCTTCCCGCCACAAGTTCACCGGTCTGAGCACCTAATCCATCATTGTTAAGATCGCCTTTCCTGACTTCCACAAAATAGGCCATCGTATCCAAATCTTTGAATTTGACTCTGCCCTTCTTATCCGTCACCTGCTTTTCAATGGCAGGATTCTTACTTTCGCGATAATCTGTTTCATTCTTGTAAAGGATTACTGTAGCGCCTTCCTGGATATTGCCATTGTCATCCAGAACTGTGATTGTCAGATTGGTTTTAAGAACCTGTGCTTGCGCATTGATGATTGGTGCTGAAAAAATCAGAATCAGTAAAATGTAAGATATTTTCTTCATAAGACAAATATCGGATTATTAACGCAATAATGTAACTCCGCCATGCTTTTCCATCATTCCCCGCAGTGGAT
This sequence comes from Cyclobacteriaceae bacterium, assembly GCA_036397995.1. Classification (GTDB taxonomy): domain Bacteria; phylum Bacteroidota; class Bacteroidia; order Cytophagales; family Cyclobacteriaceae; genus DASWHX01. Next base: position 8,188 of record DASWHX010000066.1, on the reverse strand, counting down.
TAAATTCACTTTTGAATCGTACTTTATAAGCATAAGTCCCGGCGGGTAACAATCTCCCTTCGAATATTCCATCCCATCTAAAATCCTCCTGGTTGGAATGATAAACCAAGCCACCCCATCTGTTGTATATAAATATCTCAAAATCAATAATATACTTGGTGAATAAGAAGAATTCATCATTTGTGCCCTTAGGTCTGAATGCATTGGGTCCGAATACGCGGGGAACGCAATCTTCGATCACAACACTTGATGCTTCAGTAGTACACCCAAACTGATTGGTGCCTATTACCGTATATTTACCCTCAATGGATGCTGTGTAAACCTGGTTGTTTGAAACTATATTCCCATTATTATCAAACCACATGTATTGAGTGAAGCCTGTGCCAGCATCAAGTTCTACTGAATTCAATAATGGATCGGAATCCAGCGGGCATATAGTAGAAGCCTCCGGTAGAGTAATAACATTTACCGGTGACAGGGTAACCGTGTAGGATGAAGAAACTGAACAGCCATCTTCGGTGGTTGCTGTCACTTCATAAATTCCATTTGTTGTTGATTGCAGAGAATCTGCAACTTGCCCCGCAATAACACTTCCATTTCTTGACCATTCATATATAACAGTATCGGCAGTTGTAATTGCATCTGCCTTCAAGGTAAACGGTTCACCGTTGTCGCACAGAGGTCCGGAATTAATGGAGACTGTTATTGGCTCAAAAATTTCCACGGTCAAAGGGTTAGTAACCAAATCACAGCCTGATTGCTGATTCCTGACTCTAACCGTATACTCTCCCGAAACTGTAGCAATCATAAATTGCCCAACCTGCCCACCCAGATTATTTCCATCCCGAATCCAAAGGAATGAATAATTGCCAGGTGGAGTCACGTTGGCGGTTAGGGTTTGCTGTCCATCACAGGATGTACCCCCGGAAGTTATTGAGGCACTTTGGAAAGGTATCGGTGTAACTGTAATGGTCACGGTGCTGTCGCAAAGTGGTCCTAAATCTGCAACCGTTACCGAATAAGTTGCAGTAAGGTTAGGAATTTCTACAGTGGCTTTATTTGATGTGGGACTTGGAGTTAAAATGGGTCCGGTCCAGCTATACACCGGATTCGAGGAGTTCGTAATAACCGTAAGCGTGGCAGGATTAGTACAATTATCCAGGACAAGTTCCGCAGTGACCTTTGGACCTTCAGTTACGTTAAATGGCCCGAAACTCTGTGTACAAATTCCTGCATCGGTAACCAATAGGGTATAATTGCCTGGATCGACATTTGAAGTTGTGAAGGGATCAGTATTCCCATTGCCGTTGGTTATAACTCCTGTTGCCTGATTTGTTAATGAATAAGTTACCGGGAAGGCCGGTGTTCCGGATAAGTTAACTGTTACCGGTACCATTCCACATCCCACACCGGAGGTTGCCGATTGAATTGCAAATGGCGTGGCAGCATCCACAATGCTAGTTACTTCAATATAACTGCAGCCACTGATTTCGTCCGTAACCACGATGTTGTAAAAGCCAACTGCAAGGTTGGTAAGGTTAAAGTTGGTTGGCCCATTGAAATTGCTGGCAAATGAAGGAGTAGGCCCTGAAACTGTATAGGAATAAAAACCTGTTGAAGTTATATTAATATCAATTTGTCCCTGGTTCATATTACAGCCGGGGGAAGGTGTTACCGTAACATTCACCACCGGGTCAGGAAGAACAGTTACGGTTACGGAATCCGTTGTAGAACAGCTGAAAGGGGCTGGATCCTGAACAAACAAGACAAACTTAAACACTCCTGGTACGGAAGTATCTACAGCTCTTGTCTGAGCGGAAGAAGGACTGCCGCCATTGAGGGTCCAGGCATAAGTTGCACCGGTAACGCCAGCATTTAGCGGAGTAACAAAATCTCCCTGACAAACGGTCAGTGCGGGTCCAAGTTCTACCTGCGGTCTGGCATCAAGAACAAGTACTGTGGCCGAACTTGTGCATCCCTGTGGATTTGTGATTGTTACCGTAAAATTACCTTGTTGCAGAACAGTAATATCTTTTGAGGTTTCCCCGGTGGACCATGCATAGGTAAGGGCAGGATCATCAACTATTAATGCCTGAAGAGTTACGCCATTGTCATCACAAATTATTTCCAGGCTCAGCAAATCAGGAGGCGGGGGATTGTCAATTACATCCAAAGGTTGAGAAAATGATTGGTCCAGGCCACAACGATTGAAAACACGCAGGTTAACGGTATAAGTTCCGGCAACAGTTGGAGTAAATGTATCAGTTTGGTTTTGAGAACTGAAAACCGGCCCGCCGGAGGGACTTAGAATAGTCCATTCAAATTCATCAATAATAGAAGAAGCATTGCCTACTAAATCTACCGGGTTGTTTACACACGCTAAAGATGGCAAGGACATTCCTGGTACTCCGGTTTGCGTTGCGAAATTTTGTACAAAGTTAGGCAGTCCCAACAGACTTTGTTTACCTGCAGCTAACGTAAACCCGATGGCATTAAATGTGGAAAGTTGCGTTACATCTTCTTGAACTGAGATGACACCCAGGTTTTGACTTCCGTTAATGGCAACATAAAGTTGTCCGTCAGGTGCATATTGAATAGAACCGAATTCTCCGGCAAATGGTGTGGCTGGAAGGGTTCCAATAAACGATGCGAGCATCAATGTATCTGCCCGGTATTCATAGATCAGGGAACTGCCAGAATTTTTTACCGTAGCAAATATTTTATTTCCACCTGGAGAAAATTCAATTCCGTACACCTGGCCAATAGCTCCTTGTGCTCCCAAATCCAGTTGAGTATAATTGGATAACTCACCGGTCGAAGGATCAAAATTGAACATCTCAACAAAATTGCTGTTGTCATTGTTGGATAATGCTATTGCAAGTTTGGAGTTGTCTTGCGATAATTTCATATATCCATGTCCGTTGCGCTCAATAGATGCACTATGAACGGAGCCAATGCTTGAAAGCACCGGAGTACCAATTCCGGAAGCTAAAATTGGATAAGCCCTGAAGGTATTATTACCGAATTCATGAAGGATGAGCCAACCTCCGTTTGAGGTAAGCCGCTCTGTACTTTTCTCAAAAAGCACAACATTATCTTTGATGATATCGCCCGTTCCATTATTCAATTTCAAATCAAAAATGGAATATTTTACTCTGAAAGTATTGGTGCCGTAAACAGCTTCGGCAGTGAATATGTAATAAAGTGTTTGATCGCTGGGGAAGGGTACCGCCATTACGCTTTGAGTCGCATCCGGATCACCTCCTATGTTTGTTGCAATTTCATTATGATCCTGATCAAACACTGAAGATCCATCTGTATAGAAAAGTATTTGTCCATTTTGATCACTAACTGCAGTACATCCTTCACTGGCGGTCATAACCCCGTCCGATAACGCGGTAGGTGGTATGTCATTAAAATCAATTCCAGCTTCTTGTCCAAAATACCAGATCGCTGCCGTATTTGTCATAAGTCCATACTCCTGCACATTAACACTTGCAGATATGGAGCATGTTCCGAGGGTAGCAACTACGTAATAAAACCCTGCACTATCGGGAGTTAAGGTTGCTCCGGTATCTCCATTGGACCAAACAATTGAAGTAGGCTGAGCATTGGGAAAACTGGCAGTTACAGAAAATTGAGTAGGTGTGGATGAACCTCTCGGCGGAGGGAACTCTTCTTTACAGGCGACTGTGTCGGCTACGAGGGTAATTTGTACATCAAATGCAAGAATGTTTACCTGCTTGGTTATATTCATAGATTGTCCTGACACAAAAGCGGTCATGCCAACGGTATATGGAGTGGCCTGTCCATCAAATGTATGAATAGGACTGTAATCATTGGCTCCAGTGCCGTCACCAAAATCCCACAGAATAGAATCCGCCACCGGAGTTACCTCAGGAAAAAAGTGGGTGGGCACATTAGCGCATAATCCTTCGAAAGTAAAATCCGCCGTAATCATCAAATCGTATTCCGGAAGGAACTCTGGAAATTGCAATCCATTGAAGTTGATACTTCCCAGCGGATTTAATTCGTAATTAGTTTGGGCAGCAATGCTATCCGGTTCGTTTATCCTGGCCAACCTTACTTCCGCGCCACTTTGAAATAAATGATAAATGTTTCCATCCGGAGCCATCTTCAATCCGTAACTGTTGGTTATGACCGACGGCAATATGCTGGTTAGTGAATTGAGCGGATTATTGTAATTATACTGAAGCAAGTCACCATTAAATCCGCCTCCGCCATGAATGGAAATATATAAGTAATTACCATTGCCGGACCATTCTGTATCATAGATGGCTTCACCAGATAAATTATTGTATCCTGTATTTAAGACCTCAGAATCAAAAGCAAGAATGCCAGTTGCATTGTCAAATTGCAAAATCTGGATATTTCTATTTTCAATTTGGGATGAAACCGCAACTCTTCCTGTTGCTTCATTATAAGAAATATTTCCACCAATAGTAGGGTCACCCAGGTTGAAGGAACCTGCTCCCGTAATGTTTTCCAAACCGTTGCTAATATCAAGTACATCATACGCATCATTATTGCCACTGCGTTTTGAGATAAGCCAAAATCCGGAAAGGTCAGACTTGCTCACAATAATCATAGCTTCAGCGGTATTGTTGAGACTGGTTGCTTTCGCTTTTATGGAAGCATTTACTTCTCCCAATGCAGGCATTGGAAATACAGCATTTCCAAATTGGTTCATATCAACTACGGTGTAGAAGATAGTGCCTGGGGTTATATAATCTGCTGAGTTGCTGAAAACATAATATTGGTTTGGCAGACCCGGTACTGCACAAATGGCAACTGGTTGATTTGCAGAGCTGTTGCCTGCTAATCCAAGCCCTCCTGTCATTACCTGGTGTGATGCATCAAATACGGTAACCCCATCGGTATAAAAGAGAAGATCTCCAGTTACCGGGTGGCTTGCTGTAGCCGCACCTCCAACTCCTTGGGAACCTTTACCCGATAATAAAACCGGGTTTGAATTTGATTTATTGAACGAGATCCATTGATTGGAATTTCCAAAAGCCCAGTTGAGATCGGAATAACTCCGGGCTTGACCAACAGCACTGCAGCAAATGAATACAAGGCAAATTAATACAACACTTTTAACTATCCTTTCTGGCATTTTTTCTGGTTTTCAGTTGCTTTTATTAATAGCTCAGCAATTCATTCAAAAGGGTTTGCAAAAAGTGATTTCTAAAATAATACAATAAAGAATAATTCTTCGTTTATATTTAAGATTTATAATTTTAGGCCATTTTACAGGATGATAACGCTAAAATTGAACCGTTAATTTGATGCATAAGCAAAAATTTAGCCGATTTGCTTCCATTAATTCGATTATTACTCTAATTGGAGTGATGTCGGTAATCTTGTTTTCGTCAAAGCCTGTTAAAGCTCAGGATCCTCAATTTTCACAATTCTATTCCGCACCCTTATACCTCAACCCTGCCTTCGTAGGTTCAACAAATTGGACAAGAGTTGGAGCCAACTTCAGAACTCAATGGCCTGCCATCGATGCGAATTTTGTGACTTTGTCTGCCTACGCTGATCATTATTTGGATGATCAAAATAGTGGAATCGGAATAATAATTACAGGAGACAGGGAAGGTCTGGCCGGACTTCGCTCCAACAGTATTGGTTTGCAGTATTCTTACCAATTGCCAATCTCTAAAATTTTCACAGTGAGAGCCGGAGTTCATGTTGCTTATGTGTTTCGTGACGTTAATTTTGGAAAACTCACCTTCGGAGATCAATATGATCAAAATGGTTTTATCAGTGTGCCCACCGCGGAAACATTTAATACCGGTGCCCGGAAAAGTTTTTTGGACCTGGGATTCGGAGGATTACTTTATTCGGAAAATATCTGGCTTGGAGTATCAGCCTTTCATATGAACCGACCTAATCAATCATTGATTGGGGAAAGCAGCAAGTTACCGGTTAAGTATTCTGTTCACGCCGGCTATAAATTCTTTTTTAAACCGGGTGTAATGGGCCAGGGTATTTATGCTACTCCGCAGGAGAGAAGTTTGGCTCCAACTATTCAATACAGAAAACAGGGCATATTCTCTCAACTTGATATTGGTTTGTACTTTACTTATGAACCGGTACTTTTTGGGTTATGGTATCGCGGTGTTCCTTATAAGCAATTTGATGGCTTCACCAATAATGAAGCATTGGTATTCATGGTAGGTTTTGAAAAAAAAGCACCAAAGGATGCCTTGTATATTGGCTATAGTTATGATTTTACCATTAGTCAGTTGGGAGCCAGCGCGGGTGGAGCCCATGAGATAGCAATCAGTTATTCTTTCTTCACAGGAGATCCACGCAAGCCGCCTAAGAATGTTAGGCAGATACCTTGTCGTCGCTAGTTTTGCCTTAACTTTGCGGGATGACCGATTTTAGTCCCCAAACCCTTCTCTTATTAATACTTATAATAATCACCATTAGCTTTGTCTTTGGCAAGATCCTGGATTTTTTGAATATCAAAGTGCAGAAGAAAAAGGTTCCTGAACCAATGAAAGACTACTATGATCAGGAGAAGTATGAGAAGTCTCAGGAATATTTGAAGGTCAATACCAGATTCTCATTCTGGTCATCATTTTTTTCTTTTATTTTAAGTTTTACAGTAATTGCTATAGGCATCTTTGGCTGGTTGGATGGACACTTGCGGAATTACATTGAAAATCCTTTGCTATTATCGCTTGCATTTTTTGGTTTGATATTTATCGTCTCAGATATTCTTGGGACACCGTTTCAGCTATATGGCACATTTGTGATTGAAGAGAAATTTGGTTTTAACAAAGTTACTCCATCACTATTCATCAAAGATAAGCTGAAAGGATACCTGCTGGGAATATTGCTTGGAGGTCCATTGCTCGCTCTGTTAATTTACCTTATTCAAACCTTTGGCCCTGACTTCTGGATTTATTTCTGGGCAGCAGTTTCTTTATTTACCCTTTTCATGAATTTCTTTTATACCACGCTGATACTGCCATTATTCAATAAACTTATGCCTCTTGAAGAAGGAGAACTTCGCCAGGCAATCCAGGATTATAGTAATAAGGTCGGATTTCCTTTGAAGAATATTTTTGTTATGGACGGATCAAAACGATCAAAAAAAGCCAATGCATTTTTTTCTGGATTTGGAAGGAAGAAGAAAGTTGTTCTTTTCGATACGCTGATCGAAAATCACTCAGTTCATGAATTGGTCGCGGTCTTTGCGCATGAGGTAGGTCATTATAAAAAGAAACATATCACCTGGGGATATCTCACTTCAACAATTCAGGTTGGAATTACATTGTTTATCATGTCGTATCTAATTTTCAATGCAAACCTGAGCATTGCATTAGGTGGAAACCAACTTGCCATTCACCTGAATCTGATTGCCTTCGCCATTTTGTTTTCACCTATTAGTGGAATTACGGGGATATTTATGAACATGCTGAGCAGGAAAAATGAGTTTGAAGCAGATAACTACGCGGCTACCACCTTCGAGGGCGAATTTCTGAAAACCGCGTTGAAGAAACTGAGCGCTGATAATTTGTCAAACCTGGAGCCGCACCCGGCCTATGTATTTTTCCATTATAGTCATCCGCCTTTGTTGAAAAGGCTGGAGGCCATCAAATCGCAAGAATGAGCAAGATTATAGTGTCTTCGTGCCCTTGTGGCAAGGATTTAATTAACCACGAAGGCACAAAGTCGCCAAATATTCGAGGAGTAAGTTGAAAGCAGAAATTAGTGTCCTGGTGTCCCTTGTGGCAAAGATTCATTTAGTCACGAAGAAACACAAAGTCACCAAAGTATTCCAGAAGTAAGTTGAAAGCAAAAAACTAGTGTCTTAGTGCCCTTGTGGCACGGATTTAATTAACCACGAAGGCACAAAGTCACCAAATATTCGAGGAGTAAGTTGAAAGCAGAAATTAGTGTCCTGGTGTCCCTTGTGTCAAAGATTCATTTAGCCACGAAGAAACACAAAGTCACCAAAGTATTCCAGAAGTAAGTTGAAAGCAAAAAACTAAGTGTCTTAGTGCCCTTGTGGCACGGATTTAATTAACCACGAAGGCACAAAGTCACCAAAGTATTCTGAAGTAAGTTGAAAGCAAAAAAGTAGTGTCTTAGTGCCCTTGTGGCACGGATTTAATTAACCACGAAGGCACAAAGTCACCAAGTATTC